>CAZOJH010000014.1:0-5934 GCA_964580125.1 uncultured Candidatus Saccharibacteria bacterium
AAAGCTGGATTGATGCCAAGAGCAAGTTTCAGGAAAAAGCCCAGGAGATGGACGGCCTTACTCCTTTGTACAAAAGCTTGAAAGAGGAGGGTCCTGACCATGACAAGCGTTTTACCATCGGTGTGTACCTGGGTGACAAATTAATAACTGAGGGAGATGGCATGTCCAAACAGGAAGCAGAACAAGTTGCGGCTAGAAAAGCACTCGAAATTAAAAAGTGGTTATAAAATAATTATGGAAAAGATTGATGAAACAATGATAGGGCTAAGTCCAGAGCAAATTGCAAAATTAGCTGAGCTTGATTCTCTTTTTCACGCGAAAGAGGAAGAAATCCCTCAAAACTACGAAGGATATTCATTGTGGCAAAAAAAGATCAATGACTTTTATCTTGACTTACTTTCTATGTTTACTGATGCTGAGATAAGGGACCGATATTTATTTCATGTGATTATTCACAGTCTTCCTCATAATAGGAAAATACCGCACCTGGATTTTGATGTCATTGATAAGGAAACTGGAGAGACAAAACATTTAATTGAGGATTTTATTCGTGGACTATAAATACTACCTGGCTTTTGTCTTTCGAAAAAATCTGCTAGAATAGCCACATGTTAAAGAGTATTGAGCTTTCGGGTTTTAAGTAATTCGCTAAAAAGAGCGTCCTTAATTTCAATACCCCTATTTCCTCCATTGTTGGTCCAAATGGATCCGGTAAATCAAACGTAGCTGAGGCCTTCCGTTTTGTTTTAGGTGAACAATCTATCAAGTCCTTGCGCGGAAAGAGGGTTGAAGATCTAATTTTTAACGGTGGTAAAGATGCACCAAGAGCTAACCGGGCCTCAGCCAAAGTTGTTTTTGACAATAGTAGGCGCATTTTTAATCTAGATTTTGATGAAGTCTCTCTTGAACGAGTAATACACCGTGATTCAGTTAGCGAATATTTTATCAATGGTTCAGCCGTCCGTTTGAAGGATATTATTGAGCTTTTAGCTACTGCCCATATCGGTGCCTCAGGTCACCATATAATTTCTCAAGGTGAAGCTGATAAAATCCTAAATGCCAATATTAAGGAAAGGCGCGAGATGATAGAAGATGCTCTAGGATTAAAAATATTCCACTATAAAAAAGAAGACAGCCAAAGGAAATTAACCAAGACTGAAGAAAATATCAAACAAGTAGAGTCTCTCCGCCGAGAGATTGCTCCACATCTAAAGTTTTTAAAAAAACAGGTAGAGAAAATAGAAAAGACAATCGAGATGCGTGACCAGTTGAAGAATTTTTATTTAGAATATTTCAAACGAGAGGACGAATATATTAAATCAGAAAAGGCACACCTAGTGGAGGAAAAACGTGTTCCGTTAGCTTTGCTTACTCGTCTCGAACACGAGCTTAAACAAGCAAAGGAAGTGCTAGGAAAATCAGCCAGTAAGGATGTAAAGAGCGATGAGATAATGCGACTGGAGGGCGAGCTTCGAGAAACACGTCTATCCAAAGATATTTTAATGCGCGAAATTGGCCGGATTGAGGGAGAAATAAGTTATTTAGATAGACAGCACCAAAAGCAAATCCAGATTGCTTCTTCTGCAGAAGATAAAAAGATTGATTTAAAAGCAGTCGAGGGTCTAATTCAAACAGTGTCTGAACACATAGAGACCGGTAAGGCTAGTGATGACCTGCCTAATATCAAAAGTATCCTAGGTAAAATAAAGGATATCTTACTTGATTTTGTGACAAAAAATAAGAGTAGTTCCGATGATATTTTACAGAATGAAATCGAAAAGGAAATATTAGAACTCCGAGGGAAAAAAGGAGAGGCTGATATTGAGTTCAATAATTTGAAAAATAAAGAAGGCGAGTTCACGGCAAAGTACAATGTAGTAAAAGAAGAGATTGAGAAGGAAAAGGATTCCAACCGTGACGCGGAGAAGGCAGTTTTTAGGATTATGGCTGAGCAAAATGATATTAATACCAAACTAGCATCCTTACACAACAGAGAAGAGAGATTACTGGCTGATGAAAATAATTTCAAGCAGGAACTGACTGAAGCTGGTGTACTGGTTGGGGTTGAGGCCGTAAGATACAAGGATTTAATCCTAGAGGTTATATCCGAAGAACGCTTTAAACAAGAAGAACGCCGAAAAAACATCGAAAGACTAAAAATTAGGATAGAGGATGCTGGTATTGGATCATCAGATGAAGTCCTCAAGGAGTACCGCGATGCTAGTGAGCGTGATACCTTCCTAGAGAAGGAGTTGGCGGACCTTGAAACATCTTCAGTATCACTGCAGGCTCTTATTAAGGAGCTTGATGATAAGCTTACAACAGAATTTAAAATTGGGGTGGAAAAAATCAACGCTCAATTTCAGGAATTTTTCTGTAAAATGTTTGGCGGTGGGACTGCCAAACTTTCAGTGATTAGAGAAATAAAGAGGAAGAGAAAAGATACTGATTTATCAATCTTGGAGGGTGGAGAAATCGGGGATGAACCCCTCGACGAGACTCGGGGTGAAATTTCTGACGGGGAAATTTCAGAGGGGATTGATATTGAAGTAAACCTACCAAAAAAGAAAATTAAGGGTTTGATGATGCTCTCTGGTGGGGAGAGGGCCTTGACCTCTATTGCCCTGCTCTTTGCCGTCTCCCAGGTGAATCCGCCACCTTTTATCATCCTTGATGAGACAGATGCCGCCCTAGATGAGGCAAATTCCAAGAAATATGGTGATATGATTACTGAACTCTCAAAATATTCACAACTTATTTTAGTCACTCATAACAGAGAGACAATGTCTCGGGCTGGTATCATCTACGGTGTCACTATGGGCTCTGATGGAGTCTCCAAGCTCCTCTCTATCCAGTTTGAGGAGGCAGTTCAGGTAGCTAAATAAAACTTTTTTCTAGTTTGTGTGGTATAATATTTTTATGAAAAAAATAACTATTGGGATTATTTTGGCAGTAGTGATCATAGTGGCTATTGCCAGTATTTATAGATTTAATTTTACAGATGGTGGTGATGTCATCCCTGGAAAGAACTTTCCCGATGTCCGAAACATGACATATTATATTGACACAGAGGGCTTTGCTTTAAAAGATGGTTTTGCCTCGCACCTACGTGTTATAACCTCTTCTACCACCAATACTCTTGAAGTATTTGGTGAGCCAGTATACGGTGATCTAAACAGTGATGGAAAGACAAATGATGCCGCTCTGTGGCTGGTAAATAATCCTGGTGGCACTGGAACTTTCTATTATGCTGTACTAGTCATAAACAATAATGAGAAATATCAGGCAACTAACACCCTATTACTTGGAGACAGAATTGCTCCCCAAACCTTGGAAATTCATGAGGGAAGAGTAGTGTATAATTATTCTGAGCGAATGGCATTAGAACCATTGACGACACAGCCATCTGTAGGTAAGAGTACCTGGATTATTTATGATATAACCAATAATTTGATTTCTGAATGGACGAATAACATTTAGATCTCCTTAGTGAACACTCGTTCACTTTATGATACAATAGACGGATGGAGAAAGTGATTTTACACATGGACGGTGATGCCTTTTTTGTAGGAGTAGAAATGGCTAAAAATCCCAAGTTAAAAGGTAAACCTGTGGTGACCGGTGAGGAGAGAGGAATTGTCTCCGCCTTATCATATGAAGCCAAAGCCATTGGAATAATTCGTGGCATGCCTATTTACCGAGTCAAGAAAGATTTTCCCCAAGTGATAGTTCTACCGGGAGATTATAAATCATACGCCCGCTATTCTTCAATGATGTTTGATATTGTCCGTCGCTATGCTGATGACGTAGAAGAATACAGTATTGATGAATGCTTTGCGGATCTAACTGGTCTCGAGCGTCCATTAAGGATGACCTACTTACAAATTGCCGAAAGGATCAAGAAAGAAATTAATGACGAGCTTCGCCTCTCCGTTTCCATAGGTCTAGCGCCAACAAAGGTCCTGGCTAAGGTAGCTTCCAAGTGGGTAAAGCCAAACGGTCTGACAGTGATAAAGAAGGACACAGTCCGAGATTTTTTAGCTAAAACACCAGTGGGTAAGATCTGGGGTATTGGTCCTAAAACCGCTGAGCTATTAAATAAAGGCGGGGTGATGACTGCCTTAGATCTTATCAACAAGGATTTAGCCTGGATCAAATATAATCTTTCCAAACCCTACGAAATTCTCTGGCAAGAGCTCCAAGGTACTTACCTGATGGAAATAGACACAAAGCCAAAGACAATTTATTCATCGGTGCAAAAAACCCACACCTTTTATCCTCCCACTAATGATAAGGATTTTTTATTATCTGAACTTTCCAAGAATATTGAAGAAGCTTGCCGAAAGGCCAGGCACTACAAACTTATACCCAAGAAGGTTTCCTTCTTTCTCAAGAGTAAAGATTTTCAATATTCAAATTATTCTATTACCTTGGTCTTACCAACTAGCGCCCCAGAGATTTTAATTTCTTTAGTTCGTAAAAGTTTTATTGAAATATATCATTCTAATATACTTTATCGCACTACTGGAGCAATTTTACATGAATTGGTATCAGACTCCACCGTTCAAGCAGATTTATTTGGGAATGATAACCAGACCCACAAACTTGAGCTACTTCACAAGCAAATAGACACTCTAGAGAGTAAGTTTGGCAAGACGGTACTGTATCTGGGCTCTACCCATAAGGCCATGAGGAGTAGGAAAAAGGGGACTGACAACGAAGATCTAGATCGAGACTTGTTATTTTTATAGTTTGCTTTTAATGTCACCGAGGTATAGACTTTAGTCATGATAAAAAATCCTATTTGGCTAGTTTTAGAAATAATAATTTGGTATCTTTTCTTTTACGTGATAATTTATTCGACTCAAAATACTGTCAGTATCGGCGGGGTGGCTCTTATTCTTGTACTTCTTGCCTCTTTTGGAATTTATGCTAGTCCCTTAACCAGACACCTAAGTATTTGGAATAAAGTCCTAGACAAAATAATCAAAAAAGAAGAAGAAAAAGAAAAGATTTAAATACCGTGATATGAAAATAATTGTAAAAGCCAAAACGAAAGCTAAAATTACAAAAGTAGAGAGGATAGATCAGCCAACACTGACTCTAGGCTTAGAACCAGAAAAGATAAAACTAGTGACCTACAAAGTCTCCGTCAAGGAAGCACCAGTTGCTGGTAAAGCTAATGACGCTATTATTCGTGCTTTAGCCGAATATTTTGATATTGCCCCAGGCCGAATCCAGCTCACCTCTGGCCAGACCTCCAAACAAAAGATTTTTGAGATTATGTGACCACAAAAAAAATTAATTCCGCTTCTGCACGAATATGTTATAATCATATCAATGAAGAGCTTAATTAAAACCATAACTTTTCTTGCCGTCATCCTGGTAATCGCCTTCATATTTAGAGCCCCACTTAGGGATCGTCTTGAGCCTTATGTAAACAGGTTCAATGTTATATTTGGTCTTGTTTCTGCCCCTTGTGAACAGCCCATCTTGTATTCTTTGGGTACTTTTGATACTGGTTTCAATATTTCAAAAGCAAATTTTTTAAGTGCTTTAACCGAAGCAGAGGCGATTTGGGAAAAACAATTGAATGTTGACTTATTTAATTATGATTCAGTAAATGGAGATTTAAAAATAAATTTAATCTATGATTTTAGACAGGAGGCCACAGACAAGCTCAAGAGTCTTGGTATAACGGTCAAAAATGATCAGGCGACATATAATTTACTCCAAACAAAATACAATAATTTCAAAGCAGATTATGCCAGATTAAAAACTGAATACGACAGATATCTGGAAGAATTTGATAATAGTAATGATACTTACCAGCAACAAGTAACTTACTGGAATAAAAAGGGTGGCGCTCCTAAAAATGAATACAATTTACTTGAGGCCGAGAAAAAATCCTTACAGTCTGAATCAGCCGAACTA
>CAZOJH010000014.1:5944-9581 GCA_964580125.1 uncultured Candidatus Saccharibacteria bacterium
CAGAGATTAACGAATTAGTATCAGAAATAAATTCTCTAGTTGTTGTCTTAAATCGTTTAGGTACTTCACTAAACCTCACCGCTGAAAAATATAATACCATTGGGGCCTCACGCGGGGAGACATTTGAGGAGGCAGTATACTGGAATGATGGTAGCTCCCAAGCTATAGATATTTATGAATTTAATGATAGAGCATCATTAGTAAGAGTACTAGCTCATGAGCTCGGTCACGCTTTGGGTTTAGGGCACGTAGCTGATTCAAAAGCTATAATGTACCAGATTAACGAGAGTACCAATTTCGTTCTAACAATAGGGGATATTGAAGAGTTGAAAGCCATTTGTGAGCTCGAGTAAGTATTACTTTACCAACATAATCCTTTTTCTTAGCACGATAGAAATTTTGTCGTCACAAAATTTCTTCTCTACTCCCTCAGTTTCTTGCTAGAAACTTCAGTCCGTAAGGCACAAAAAAAGATTATGTTAGTAAAGTAAATAAAATCTAGTTAAACAAGTAGACAATCAATCGCTCTTTTTTCTAGGTCAGCAGAAGTGACTTTAAATTTTACTTGGTCACCCAGGCTAAATTTCTTTTTTGTTTTTTCGCCCACAATACAGTAACTTTTAGGATTCAGAACATAGTAATCATCACCCAGATCCCTGATCTTTACCATACCCTCGGCTCGAGTATTTTTTTCCTCTACATACACACCCCACTCGGTCACTCCAGTGATAGTACCATCAAAGATTTGTCCTACCTTATCTTGCATAAATTCTATCTGCTTATATTTTTTTTTTTCTTTCTCGGCTTCAGCTGCTCGGATTTCTTTTTCAGTGGCATCAGCAGAAATCTTTTCATACTTTATCCACTCACTCTTGGGTAACTTCTCATCTTTCAAGTGCTTTTCCAGTAAGCGATGAACCAAGAGGTCTGGATAACGCCTAATAGGGGAGGTAAAGTGAGTATAAAATTCAAAGGCTAAACCAAAGTGACCAATATTTTTAGTAGAGTAAATGGCTTTAGCCATAGAGCGCACAGCAGCGGTCTTAATCATGGATTCTTCTGCTTTACCTTCAATCTGTTTAAATAGATTTTGTAAATCTAAGGCAGTAATCCCTTTTCCCTTTTTAATCGGTAGTTCATAACCCAAAGCTTTAACGAAGATACTTAAGGCCATAATCTTCTCATTATCAGGTAAATCATGAATTCGATAAATGAATGGGCTGTCAGAGTTGGTCTTCTTATAGGCCTTATAGATAAACTCAGCCACTTCTTTGTTAGCCAAAAGCATGTATTCCTCAACTAATTTATGAGTGTCTAATCTTTGCTTCTTATAAATTCTGGTCGGCTTACCTTGAGGATCCAAGTCAAAAGCAACTTCATCTTGTTCAAAATCAATAGCTCCATGGGCGGTTTTCTCTTTGCGGAGTTTTTTGGCAATATCATCCAATGTTTTTAATTCCTTAAAAAATTCCCCATGACCAGCAGTTAGTGTCTCCTGTGCTGTCTCATAAGTGAACCTCTTGTCTGACTTTATAATAGTTTTACCAAACCAACGGCTAATAATATGTCCATGACTAGTCATTTCAAACACTGCAGAAAAAGTAAGTTTTTCTTCTCCAGGATTCAAGCTACAAATATCATTGGATAAAACCTCCGGTAACATGGGGATGGTTCGGTCCACCAAATAGACAGAAAACTCTCTTTTAACCGCCTCAGCATCTAAAGAGGTCCTCTCACGGACATAATGTGACACATCAGCAATGTGAACTCCGATCTCAAAATTTCCATTGAGTAATGATTTTATCGATATGGCGTCATCAAAATCCTTGGCATCCTTGGGGTCAATGGTAAAGGTGGTGGTATTACGAAAATCTTTTCTTTTAGCAATTTCTGCCACGGGTATAGGCTTCTCCGTTTTCTCAAGTCTCTCTGCTTCAGCCTCTACCGCCTCGGGAAAATCAATTTCAAAGCCCTTTTCATAGAGTATAGACTCCATCTCCGTGTTATGCTCGCCAGCTAAACCCAGTACCTGGACAATCTCGCCCTCGGGATTAGCCCCTCTGTTCCATTGGTTAATTTTTACTAGAATCTTTTTACCTACTTCGGCTCCTTTAGAGATGACATTATCATTTTTAATAATTATATCCGCATACATTTTCTTATCATCAGGTAGTAAAAAATATGTATCCTTTTCTTTTTGTAAAATTCCGGCAAAAGCTTTCTTAGCCCTCTTTTCTACACTGACAACCTTACCAGCTGGTCTCTCACCACCTCGGACGGGCAAAGGTAACACTGACACGGTGTCACCATTCAGGGCGGTGTTTAAATTATTATTCTGTATCTCTAAATCCTCTTTAGCTTTATCTATTAATTTTAAATAACCAACACCTCTAGCATTTACACTCAAAATACCTGATATAGTCTTATTTTGACTTACAGTAGGGTGCTTTTTATGATTAAACCTCTTTTTGTTCGGCATTTGAATAGTGTAGCAGAAAATAGGGGATTTGACTATTTTATCCTTTTAGTATAGGATACCACGTATGTTAATGATCAGATTACAACGTGTCGGAAGAATCCATGAGCCCACCTTTCGTGTGGTTTTAGTTGATTCCAAAAGGAGCACTAAGAGCGGTCAGGCCCTAGAAATACTAGGAAACCACGACACCAGAAAAGCTAAAAATAATAGCAATGTGGATGCTGAGAGAATCAAGTATTGGATTTCCAAAGGCGCACAGCTTTCTGATACCATGAGAAACCTTTTGATTTCTAAGAAAGTTATTACTGGTAAGAAAGTAAACGCTTTACCTAAAAAGCGCCCAATCAAGAAGGAATTAACTGAGGATGAGAAGAAAGCCGCGGCTGCCCCAAAAACTGAGACTCCTATAGTAGAAGTACCAGGCGAACCATTAAAAGTCTAATAAATTTAAAATCAAAAAAACCACCCAAATTCGAGGGTGGTTTTTTGATTGAAATATTTGATGATTTGTATTACTATATTATCAGTCAGACAGTGTATGGCAAAACCTGTCTTAACCGTGATGTAAGCACGGGAGTCTGCCAAGCACCAGTTGCGGGGGCCAAAGTAGTGGCGAGCGAAACAGCCTTGTACACACAGCCCGCAGGTGGGTCCACCCACCGATGAAGGCATCACTGGTGCTTTCTCTATGCTCATTTTTTCTGTTATAATATTGATATATGAAAAACTTACAAAAAGGTTTTGTTGTACCAGTAATAATTGCCGTTATAGCTATATTAATACTAGGCGGGGGAATATATTTTTATACAAATAAGACAGTGGAGGCCCCAGAGGTTGTCGCCTGTACCATGGACGCCATGCAGTGCCCTGACGGCTCCTATGTTGGTCGTTCCGGTCCTAATTGTGAGTTTGTGTGTCCTGACTCAGCAGATAATAAACCGATCATCGACTCTATTTCACCCTCAACTGGTCCAATAGGAACCATTGTTGAGCTGAGAGGGACTAATCTTGCTGGATTTGAGGGTGATCTAGATGCCATAATTGAAAATAGTAAGGGTGAGACTGCTGTTTTATTAGGAACAAATCGTACTATTCCAAATTTGATTAAGGTTAAAATTGAAAGCAAATTATGTAAGTCAAATAACTCATATTCCGGTT
>CAZOJH010000015.1:0-9336 GCA_964580125.1 uncultured Candidatus Saccharibacteria bacterium
AAATAGGACTTCCTGAACCGGTACCAGTATGACCACCTGAACTTGCGGTGACAGTATAACCAGTAATAGCTGAACCGCCGTCAGAAGCGGGGGCCGAAAAAGTAATACTTGCCGTAGTATCACCGGCGGTAGCAGTGCCGATAGTTGGTGCGCCAGGGGTAGTAATCCACTGGGCATATAAAGTGACGTTTGCTGAACCAATGGTGTAGCTTGCGCCATTCACATAAGCCACTGCTCCACCAGCGGTAGTGGCCCAACCGGCAAAAACATAGCTAGACTTTGTAAAAGTATTGGTATTCAAACTTGCGGTGTCACCTGAATCTATCGTCTGAGAAGACATTGAGCCACTACCACCGTTAGCATCAAAGGTAATAGTGTAGGTCTCGGTGATGATTTCTACTCCATCCACTGTGTCTATTTTTGAGATTACGCCGGAAGCCTCTACGTATATTCCCCTTGAGATATTTCCATAAGCAACCGCTATTGTCCCTGAGTTCGGAGCCCCAGTCAGCTTGGAGAAGATAATGTCACCCGGCCCATCAAAAGTAATTTCGCTAAGTACAGGGAAGACTTCATCTTGTGTCTCATCTCTCGTAACATAAGAATTACCTTGATAAAGAACGTAACTACCCTCCATAAAATGGACACCAAAGCTACTGTCATTCTTCTGTAGGATAGCGTTGTGTCTGGCTCGCTGTAGAGCATCAATCACGTTACTTCTAGTGTCCTCCACTAATTGCGTATGATAAAATTTTAAAGCAAAGGGGGCTGATAAAGCAAAAATCCCGGCCGCAATACCGACAACGAGCAGGATTTCTATCAATGAAAAGGCCTTATTTTTAAACATATAATTTATGTTTGAAGATTTCCCGTCAGTTTATAGATTGGCAAAATAATTGACATGGCAATGAGGCCGACAGCCAAGGCAATGATGACAAGGAGTACTGGCTCAATAATGGTTGGTAACATCTTGGTTCGATCAAGTATTTCCTTAGTCCAAAAGTCCGAAATTTTGAAAAATGATTCTTCCAATGTTCCGCTATTTTCACCAACTGAAAGCACGGACATTGAATTAGAAGGATAAAGCTCGGGATAGTCTTTCATAGTATTGACCAGTGAAATACCTTTATTAATTCTTTCAATAATTTCCTGCAGAACTTTTTTATAATAGAGATTTGAGGTACCCACATAAGCAATCCCCAAGGCCTCATCAATGGAAATACCGCTACGAAGCAATGTCCCCATCAACTGTGAAAAAAGAGCCAACTGATAGCCCACCACGAACTGTTTGACGTAAGGAGAAAAAACTAGAGTCTTATGATAAAAATACCTCATTTTTGGTATTTTGAACAACAAAAAGATCGCGAGCCAAATAAAAAAAGCTGAAGCAATCACAATCAACCAGTATTTTTGGGTAAATACGGAAATAGCCAAGACGGCTCTGGTAATCAAGGGTAACTCCACGTGTAAGCTGGTAAACATTGGCACTAGTTTTGGTAAAATAAAAATCGCTAGTCCTCCACCAAGAAGAACTACCGCTGAAAGAACAATTTTAGGATAAAGTAGAACCCCATTAATTTGTTTTCTGAGGTTATTATCTCGCTCCAGCCAAACAGATAGGAACTCCAAGTTTTCTGATAGGGCACCAGATAATTCTCCGGCCTTAACCAAGCTCATAAAAATTTTGCCAAAGGATCCTTCCTCTTCACTGATAGCTGAATTAAGAGAGACACCATTTTCCAGACGAGCCTTGATCCGATACAAAATCTTCTTCATAGTCCCCGGTTTGGCCTGATCTGCTAAGGAATTTACAGCTTCATTTATAGATACCCCACCTCGAAGAAGAACCGCCAAATTCTTGGCAAAATTTATCTGCTCCTCCATCGAGATTCTGTTGAATAATTTAAAGTTCATAATTAATCAAAGTTTGAAAGACCTTCTAACTCATCATAAGTAGTAATCCCGTTGAACAAATGGACTAAACCGTTGTAATACATTAGAGTCATACCATTTTCTTCCGCTTTGTTTTCAATAGAAGAAGATGATGACTTGGCACTGATAAGCGCTCTGACTTCATCCCCCACTTCCATCACTTCAAAGACAGCGATTCGGCCTAAATATCCAGTATGCTTACAGACCTTGCAACCAGTTCCGCGGAATAACTTAATATCCTTAAGCTCTTTATTGGGAAAAAACTTTTTCATCATATTCTTAAATTTTAAGTCTTTCTCCAGTTCTACTATCGCCGGAACATCAGCCGCTGTCTTGGGGTAATTTATTCGGCAATGAGGGCAAACCTTTCGAACTAGTCTTTGGGCTAAGACCACATTGATTGATGAAGCCACTAAGAATGGTTCAATCCCCATCTCCAGTAACCGAGGAAAGATGGTAGCCGCATCATTAGCATGCAAAGTGGAAAACAGAAGATGACCAGTCATAGAGGCATTGACCGCAATACTAGCTGTTTCATTATCTCTAATCTCTCCCACCATTATGATGTCCGGGTCTTGCCTGACTATTGACCGTAAGCCATTAGCAAAAGTAATATTTTTCTTAATATTTACCTGAATTTGTTGAACTTTATCAATACTATACTCTACTGGATCCTCAATAGTCACAATACTTATAGGCAAAGCCGACAAAATCTGAATCAAAGAATAGAGGGTGGTGGTTTTACCAGCACCAGTTGGACCAACCACCAAGATCATTCCGTAAGGCTGAGTTATAGCTCGCTTAATCTTCAAAAGATCAAACTCATTTAAACCCAAGTCCTCAAGCATAACCTTCTTGGTTCTTTCAGACAAGATTCGAAAAACAATATTTTCACCGTTAGTAACCGGCAGGATAGAAACTCGAACATCAAACTCCATATTTTCCTTTTTATATTCAAACCGTCCGTCCTGAGTAGCATCACGTTCATCCGTCCTGAGGTGAGACATAATCTTTACTCGGAAAATAATTTTTTCATGCATCTCAGACGGGTATCTGACCACTTCGTTTAAAATACCATCGATCCTGAATCGGACAGACACGGTATCATCTGACAACGGCTCAATATGCACGTCTGAAGCGTTATTATCATAAGCATATTCTAGGAATTGATTCACCAGAGAAACTACACTACTTTCATCATTGTGAATTTTATAATTTTCAATCAGGTCAACAACATTTTTAAAAATATTGTTCTTATATGACTTGAAGGCTTCAAGTATCCCGTAAGGGGTAGCATAGTAGACGGATATTCTACCATCCGTAGCCCGGTCAACGTGTTTGATAAAATCTATGTTAGCTGGATCTGAAGTGGCTAGGTTATAACCTTCAAGAGTCTTCCCAAAAATTACGGCACCTTGGGCGCGAGCTACGGCCTCTGGCAATATTTCAAGTAAGTCATTCTGAATATTTTCTTCCTTTAGATCATAGAAAGGGACACCAAAATGCTTGGACAAGGCTTCACCTAGTTTTTCATCTTTAATTATGTCTTCTCTAACTAAAGCAATTTCTACCGATTCGCCTTTTTTCAGTGCAATAGAAGCTACTTTATCAAAAGCCTGCTCACTGACATAACTACCAGAAACAAGTATTTCTTTTAATTTTTCTAGAAGTAAAGGCATCCATTATTATTTAATATTATCTAGTTACGCTTATTGTTACACCGCTTTCAGCTAGAGGGGCACAGACAGTCACTCTATTACTTGCAGTCTTTACTACGGCATAGCCAGAACCTAAACCGTCAGCCGAAGAAGTCGCGATAGGGTCACGTGGTATAGCTACCAAGTAAGTAGTGGAAGCTTCAGAAGCAATAAGGGTGGTATACAAGTCAACTAGGTTGGCATTAGTAGCGGCACCGTTATTAATCTCCTTATTAGCACCAAGAGCACAAGCGGCGGTGCTGGTTATGGTAGCTGGTATAGTTCCATTGGTATCAATGGAATACTGATAGATAGCATTCAAG
The DNA here is from genome assembly GCA_964580125.1 of uncultured Candidatus Saccharibacteria bacterium. Taxonomy (GTDB): domain Bacteria; phylum Patescibacteriota; class Minisyncoccia; order Phycocordibacterales; family GWA1-40-21; genus CAIJXO01. The sequence goes on from CAZOJH010000015.1 coordinate 3,953, forward strand.
ATAGTGAGGACGTCTGAACGTCTTTGAGCATTTCTAGCATCACCTAATTGTTTGGTTGGGTTGATAGCCAAGATGACAATCCCCGCTAAAATAGCAATAATACCGACGACCAAAAGGATTTCCAGAAGGGTAAATCCGGACTTTAAACTGACTGATTTCTTCATGTTTGTTTTAGACATTTTTTTATCTCGAGCTTTGCCGAGAGATTATTTGTTAATAAATTAATAAAAGCTTTTTAGGCTCGTTACATTATAGCAAACCTCAAAATTAATACCAGGGAATAGTTATCCACAGTCTATCTATTTTTCTACCCTCCAGGTTGGATAACCGTTTATCCCCTTGTCCAAGCACAGCTGAGTATTGTTGGGGCACTCAACATATTTAATATACTGGAAAGAATCCCCAAATAAAGCCTTCTGGTCCTTACAGTGACCACACCACTCTGCTCCGTACATGGTCCAGCCTTTTTCTGTCAAACATTTGGCAAAAGCATCCTTATCACTGGTTAACGAACAAGAGCTGACTTCCGCCATCTTCTCCAGGGTCATCGGTCCCTCAAAAAAGTCATTCCTAGTAACTTTTCCGCCATTCCCCTTATTAAAATAAGCAAAGCCACCGATGATAAGCACGACCACTATCACAACCACAACTGACCATAAGGTTTGAGTTTTATCTTTCATTTTTTATATATGAATTAAATAATTAATAAATTATTCGTTACAACAATCCACTAATTTGGTCATAACATCGTTCAGAGTCATAGGCTTTTCCTCGGCCGCGGCCTTTTTCAAATCAGGAATACTGACTATTTTTAATCTCAAAGCAAAAAATAACGTAAACATTTTGTAGGAATCAGCAAAGAATTCACCGGCCTCGTCTTTCTTGCCTTCCTTCTGGAGCTTGGTACCCACTTCCATCAAACGCATCGAGGTAGCTAACAAATGTTTGGAAATACACCAAACCTCCCCTTCCTTTTTATCAATCATCCTGGCCAACAGCTTGGTGCGCATTAGCCGAACTTCATTCATCATATCAAAATACTCCGGCTTGTCGGTTTTGGCCCCGGTAAAGAAAAAGTGCTCCTCAAGCGAGATCAGGTTCATAATAGCCATAGCCAAATCCTCTTCAGTAGAAAGATCAAGCGTACCATTAGCTTTCATCGCCTCTACTTTCTTATAAATTTCCTTGAAATGCTCAGACTCCTTATTATCTATTTTGTCCATGTTTAAATTATATCAAAAAAACTAATAAACCCAAAACAATGACAATTAGAGATACCCAGACTCGAGCTTTTTTGGTCTCCATTCGCCTCAATTTGTCTAATTTTTCCAAAATCGGCTTATCAGTGGAAATAAATAGCGCAATCAAGAGGGGCAGGACAAAAATCAGGTTATATAGTACTAGATACCCAAAACCCTTCATAAATGAGGCCTCATCATGAAGCAAACCAAGAACTAAGAGATACGGACCACCGGTACAAGGAAATTCAAACATACCAACGAGGAGACCTAGGATAAAGGCAGCCGGAATAGTGGCTTTAGCGATAAGCTTCCCCACTTGGCTATGCGAGGCGTCAGGTATTTTGAGCTTGATGGGAAATTTAGGAAAAAACTCATTGAGTAAATTAATCACCCCAAAGATAATGATGGCTATTGCTCCGAGCTTGGCCATACTGTTTGGAATATTAAAAATTGTCAATACTTTTAATATTCCCAAACCAATTAAAACATAAGTCAGGAATATTCCACCAACGTAAACCAAACCGGTTTTAATGATCTTTGCTCGGCTATGCCCAAGACTAAATAAGAAAGCGAGGGTAATAAAGAGGACGGAGAAAGCACAGGGATTGATACTATCTACAAAAGCCGCGGCCACAATAAGCAGTGGTACCCAATCAATCTTTGATTTTAAATCCAAATAATTTACATCTATTATCCCGGTATAAATCAAGGCAAAAACAATCAAAAAGAAGGCTAAACCGATTAATGATAAATAATGTCTCCATTTCATTTTTTTAGTGTATCAAATTTTGAGAAAATATACTAATATGTAATTTATGAGACTTGATGTATTAATAACGGAAAAGAAACTGGTCCGGAGCCGAAATACGGCCTCTGATTTGATTAAGGCCGGTTTAGTTAGAGTAAATGGAGAAATTTTTACCAAGCCAGCCAAAGATATTTCTGATATAGAAAATCCTAAAATTGAGATTTTGGAACAGCCAAAATATGTTGGCCGTGGTGGGCTAAAGCTAGAAAAAGCCCTGGAGGATTTTAAAATCAATCCGGCTAATCTTACGGTTCTTGATGTTGGATCCTCCACTGGAGGCTTTACTGACTGCCTGCTCCAAAATGGGGCTAAAAAGGTATTTGCCGTAGATGTGGGGACAGATCAGCTAGTCCAAAAGCTTAAAGATGATCCTCGAGTGATCTCCATGGAAAAAACAGATATTCGAGGTGTGAAAACTCTGCCCGAGAAAATTAATCTGGCGGTGATTGATGTCTCTTTTATTTCTTTAGAACTGGTTTTAAAAAAAGTGGCTGATTTACTAACCAAAAAAGGAAAAATCATTGCCCTGGTCAAGCCCCAATTTGAGACTCAAAAAGAAGAGAAAAATAAAGCTGGGATTGTTAAGAACGAAGAAACCAGGCAAGGAGTATTAGATGAAATTACTAGTTATGCCCAAAATATTGGCTTGAAAGTAGAAAAGATTATTGACTCACCTATTTTGGGTGGTTCGGGTAATAAAGAGTATTTAATCTTATTAGAAAAATAGACTATTTATTTCTGGCGTGCAGAATCCTGGATGCTTCATTGATAATACTGTCCACAGTCATAGAAGCTTTAATCAAAAAACTGGTGGCTCCTAGATCTAGGCCTCGTCTGATGTCTTCTCTCTCACCCAAGTTTGAAAGTAAAATGACGGGAATGTTTTTTGTTTTATCATTCTTTTTTAATCCTGCCAAAACATCAAATCCACTTACTCCGGGTAAAAGCAAATCAAGAAATAATAAATCTGGTATGTCAGATTCGATTGAAGTCTGAGCTAATTCTCCGTTTTCAATATGGTGAACGCTACAACCTTCATCTATTAACTTTTTTGAGACTAGACCGCCAAGAAACTTGTCATCTTCGACAATGACAATCTTTGTTCCCGGGGTAAACTTTTTTGTATTATCCATACCTTGTATTATATTACTTACCGTTTTTTTATGCAAATAGCTTATCTGGTTAAATTCTTTCCTTTAAATAAACTTTGAATATTCTAGTAGAGTTAAATAATGGTAAAAAATCAGTCAAAAAATTAAAGGCGGAGGCTCCAGTGGGGGCTAAAATACCCATAAAAACAAGGGCTAAACCGGAAAGATTAGTGATACCCCAGATCCAGAAATCCTGCTCGGCAATCTTCATCACATATTTGGAAATCTTGATCATCTGCGGTACTTTAGAAAAATCGTCTTTCATCAAAACTACATCAGCGGATTCAATGGCCACATCATACCCAATATTACCCATCGCAATACCCACATCAGAGAGTGACAGGGCGGCGGCATCATTTATACCATCGCCGATCATCGCTACTTTGTATTTTTTATTTAAACTATTTTTTATGTGCGTGAGCTTTTCACCTGGTGATAAATTAGCATAAAAATCAGTAATTCCGGTGGTTTCTTTTATCCGTCTGGCCACCCTCTCGTTGTCACCGGTGAGCATTATTATCTTTTCAACACCCATAGATTTCAGTTCTTCCATGGATTCTTTAATATTTTCTTTGACTTCATCGGCAATCACAAAATAGCCAACATACTTACCACCATAAGCCAGATAAGTAACATTAAAACCGGCTTCTTCTTCCGCCGTAACATTTATCAGAACATTGTCTGAAACAGTTATATTATTTAATGTTAAAAAAGACTGCTTACCAAGAAGTAACTCCTGATCATTAAAGACGGCTCTCATACCGTTACCGCTAACTTCACTAAAAGTCTCAGGTATTTCTTTTCCACTTCCTTTATAGGCCGAGGAAAAAGAAGCAATCGCCTTGGATATCGGGTGGTCTGAAAGCTCAGAACAGATGCCCGCGTATCTTAAAATTAAATCTTTATTGCCCAAACCGTGAACATAATGCTCCACCTTCAACTTTCCCTTGGTCAAAGTCCCCGTCTTATCCACAAAAATTACTTTTATATCCCGTAGGGCCTCCAGAAAACTAGCTCCTTTTATAATAATACCCTTTTTAGCCGAAAAGCTAATTGCGGTGAGAAAGGTCAAGGGCATAGCCACCGCAATGTCATCAGCACAAATGACCAAAAGAACCGCCAAAATTAAAGTCATATCCTTAGTAAAAAAATACAAAACTATTGTTCCCAAAAAGATGATGGCTAAATACCAAGTGGCAAACTTTTCCGCCGTCGTATGGATATCTGGTTTGTCTATCTGCGCCTGCTCCACCATCTTAATTATCTTCTCCAGGGTGGTGTCTCCCGCTACTTTCTCCGTCCTAATTATCAAGTTTCCCGAGACAATAAGACCGGAGCTGGCCACCTTATCACCAGCCACTTTATTAACAGGGATTGACTCCCCGGTTAAGGATGATTCATCCACTGAAGCTGTTCCGGATATCACCGTCCCGTCTATAGGTATTCGTTCGCCGAGGTCAATCATGACCAGATCCCCCACTTTAACCTCATGATATTTTACTTCGATAATTCCCTCTTCCGTTTTTACTTTAATATTTACCGGTTTGAGCTTTAATAGACTTTCCAAATTTTTCCTAGCTCTGGCTTCGTTGTAAGCTAAAAGCAAACGGGCGGAAGTCAGCATCAAGTTTATAAAAATTGCTGACAGCCACTCGTGTTCCAACAGAGAAAAAATCAAGGCAATGCTGGCTAGTAAATCAATAGATATTTTCCTGTTAATAACCACCCGTATAGCGCTATAAAGCACCGGCAGAGTTCCGATGATAGCCACGACTGCAAGAAGCGGATTAGCTATATCCAAATTTAAGCTAATCAAGCCTTCCATGAGTAATACCACCAGTAAAAAAGTCATTAGCACCGTATCTAAAATCCACCACTTAAAATATTTCATTAAGCATATTGTAACATAAAAACAGTTGACTCAAAATATTTTAAAAATTTGCTGCGGGACCTGGAATTTCTCCCTCGACTTAAAATTTCTCGTCAGAAATTTTAGTCTGGGCTCCGGCTCATGATTTTTTCTGCTAAAAAAATCTACTCCGCCGTTCGAATCCAGGCCGAAAGCAAAATCTTTTGCTTTCTTCCCGCCATAAAATACCTTCGGCATTTTGCTGCGGGACCTGGATTCGAACCAGAATAACATCCTCCAGAGGGATGTGTCCTACCATTAGACGATCCCGCAAT
>CAZOJH010000016.1:0-9217 GCA_964580125.1 uncultured Candidatus Saccharibacteria bacterium
AAAAAGTAAAAGTTTCTACTTTTGAGGAGTCTATAAAATATTTGGAAGCAGTGGTGAATTTGAATGAGATTGCCAGTGCCAAGGTGATAAAGGTGGGTACTGTTTTAGACCATTTAGAAAAATTGCTCGCCGAGGATCAGAGATTGGATATCCGGCATTTGGAGAGCGAAATCTCACCGACTAAATTTAAAAAGATTTATCGAGTTTTCACTGATATTTATGGTGATAATAGGGAACTAAGACTGTCCCCAGTGATGAAAATCCTTGGTGGTGAAAGTACTGGTTTCCAGTTTGAAGACCTGCGTCTAGTACGCCTGTTTCTAAAAAAGAAGGGGATGTAATTTGTCTAAATACTATTTTAATGATAGCCTTTTTGTGGATCAAAGTTCTCAGTGTGCTGTACCGGGTGAGCTAACTAGAGGAGAAGGAACATGTCTCGGCCAGTGAAGCTGTATTCCAAGAGTAACCGTCCCGAAGGGAAGAACCACTGTGCGGATTGTGGCACACCGTTGTCAGGCTCCAGGATCAAGAAGGGTGAGACCTGTTGTCATCCGTGTGCAACCAAGAAGAAGCCAGTCGTCCGTAGTCGTTGGTTGTGACAGTATGGACAGGGAATCCAAAGCCAATTTGGCGGCTGTTCTCCTGATCCTCGGTGTTATCGTCATCGTCTTGGTCCTGCACCTCATAGTCTATCCTTCCGGCTAGACTGACGGCGCGGTGTATGTGGAGTGAAAGCCACAGCACCGCGCTATTTTAATACTGGAACTTAATTTGACTTTTTCATTGATATATGCTATGCTCCTAATCAGAAAAAAGAAAGTTCCTTGAGAGAACTTTTACTAGACTTCCTCACAGCTTATAAAAAATCTATCCTTTGTTTACAACACATTTGGCTGGTTTTTTGTAAGCTGTGATCCGCTCGATATTCGAGTGGAAGTCTAGCAAGAGTTGGTCGGTAGTAGAGGGTCAAGGAGGTGCTTGTGAACGCATTGGTTCTGAGATTGGTGAATGGCCTGGCCGCGGTCCAGGACAGTGACGTCGTCGTCGAGCCGGAGACCGAGATGGGGGAGGGGGAAGAGCTTCTTGGTGAGATCACTGATCTCAATCTGAAGAAGTTGTTTGTCCTCCACGGGCGCGAGACAGCGGAGTTCCGCAAGAAGCTCCTGGCATCCAAGGCCGAGCTTGGCCACGACCACACCCCGGAGTGCCCTGCCTGTGCCAGAAGCGCCGATCTCCTCGTGGAGCATGACTATGGCAAGGGAGTGGAGAACCTCTTCTGGGCCGCCGTTAAGACTAGTCTGACTCCCGAGAACCGTCTCAAGACGATCATGGCTGGTGGCGTTGGGCTCCGCAAGGGCTGGAAGATCGTCACCCTGGCGCCGGAGCCCGAGCCGGAGATGGAGATCGTCATGCTCGGCCCCATCGACCTCGGCGGGCTCGATCTTGCCCAGTTCGGCCTCGACGGGCTCGGTGGCAAGCCCAAGACCAAGGGCAAGCCCAAGAAGGAGTAGTAGTATCTCGACCTGAGATGACTGCGAGCGGGTAGGTGTTCCGATACACCTGCCCGTTTTTTAATGCCAATTTTTATGATACTATTTCAACATATATATGAATTTATTCAGACACATAAATAAGTTTACAGATTTGTACAAAAAGCTTGAGACAGTAATCTCTCTCTTTACTTTTTCTTTCGGCTTAATTGTAACTTTTATGACTCTGACCAGAGTGGACATGTTTATGGAGAACTTTTGGATTGTTGTGAACCTGCTTATTGTTTTCTTGGCCATATTTGCTATCACTCTTTATGAAAACAGATTAAAGAACAAAAATATTGTGGACTTTTTTTCCAGTCCACTTTATTTTTATTTGACCATTCTTATCCAGTTTGCTTTTGGCGGGCTCTTTGCAACTTTTTTTGTTTTTTATATCCGAAGTTCCTCTTTCTCAAACAGCTGGTTTTTTCTTCTGATTCTCCTAGTTCTATTGGTGGGTAATGAAATATGGAAGAAGCACTATACCAGGCTGACTTTTCAGATCAGTGTCCTTTTCGTCTCTCTCTATCTGTTTTTTGTTTTTCTTTTGCCTGTGATATTTCACCGGCTGGGGGCGGATCTCTTTATCGCTAGTGGAATTTTAAGCTTGGTTATTGTCTTTTTATTTACCCTGTTACTGAGAAAATTTGCTTTAGAAAAATTTAAGAAGCATCATAATGTTCTGCGGATAAGCCTCGTCTCTATTTTTGTAGTGATGAACGTTTTGTATTTTACAAATATTATTCCTCCTATTCCTCTGTCTTTAAAAGAAGCTGGTGTTTATCATAGCGTCACAAGAACCAGTAATTTAAACACCGGGGTAAGCTATCTGGTCAAGGGTGAAGCTACCACCTGGCGTGATTATTTTACTCGTTATCCCGTCTTTCACAGACGGATGGGGGAGACCGTGTATGTTTTTAGTTCTATATTTTCTCCGGTAAATTTTGCGACGAAGATTGTTCACCAGTGGCAATATTATGATGAGGTAAAAGGGAAGTGGCTAGATTCTACCAAGGTTACTTTACCTATTACTGGCGGGCGGGAAGAAGGCTACCGGCTTTATTCCCTAAAACAATCCGTCACTCCTGGCCTCTGGCGAGTGGAAGTGATGACCACCTCCGGTAAAGTGTTAGGAGTTATAAAATTTAAAGTGGAGAATGTGACTACAACCCCCACCTTTGTCACCAAGACTTTCTAGTCGGGTTATTATTTGACTCTATTATACGCACTCCTAGTGTAAAAATATTAGTAGATTGATTTATGACCTGCTATAATAAGGGGACTTATTAATTTGTTTATTAAAAATGAAAAAAAATATTTATTTTTTCTCGGCCTTTTGTTTTATATCTATTTTTCTCGCTTTCTTTACTCAACCAGTTTTGGCCAATCCTCAAGCAGAAATTTGGGATGCCGATACTTCTTCTTGGACCACCACGTTTGCGGATGGAGATTTTATCGATAAAGTAGGTACAGAAAGCTGGTCCACAGTACCGCAAATGGCTGTGGATGGGAACGGCGTGGTATATGTGGCTTATGAACAGGTACTGAGTGACGGCTTGAGTAACCACATCCTTCTCTCTCGTTACAATGGGACGCGAGCGGAGATCTGGGATGCTGATACCAGGACTTGGGTGGCAGATTTTTCTCTTGGTGATCCTATAGATACTGGGTTAGCTCGTGATGCCGCCAATGCTCAGATTGCTATAGATTCAAATAATAAAGTGTATGTGACCTACTATCAGACTGATGGGTCCGATAATCGAGTGTATCTTACACGTTATGATTCTACTAATGGTGTGCAAATCTGGAATAGTGATGCTCCCGCCGGCTTTACTTCTACGATGGGAACCGGTGACCCGGTGGATGGTGGAGCTATCTTTAGTGCTGGTGCTCCGCAAATCATTATTGACTCCACAAATAAAGTGTATGTGGCTTATACGCAGAATAACGGAGCTTCGCTCTATCTATCACGCTATAATGGTACAGATGTGCGGATTTGGGATAATGACACGGCCAATTGGGTGACGGACCTGGCCCTAGGTGACCCGATAGACAATGCTCTCGGAACCGGTGTCGGTAGTTACCAATTAGCCAAAGACTCCAGTAATAATATTTATGCTGTTTACTCTAGATCAAGTGGAGCTAAAACCCATATTTATCTTTCGCGTTATAATGCTGTGGCGGCTTGGACCGAAGTCTGGGACAATGGAACACCCGGCTGGAGCACTACCTTTGCTAGTGGTGATCCGATCGATACTGGACTTGCTAATAATGCCACCACGCCTCAGATAGCGGTAGACGCCAGTAATAATGTCTACGTTGTTTACGTTCAATCTACCGGTACTAAAAACCATATTTTCCTATCTCGTTACAATGGGACAGACGTGCGAATTTGGGACAATGGTGGCACCGCTTGGACTAATGTTTTTGCCAATGGTGATCCGATCGACTTCGGTAGCAATTTTAATTTCAGTAGTTCTCCACAGTTAGTGATAGATTCTACCGGCAAGGTTTACATTACCTATAATCAACTTAACGGTTTGCAGAAGAGTATCTATCTTTCTCGTTATAATGGCACCAATGTGGAGATTTGGGACAGTGTTGGTTCAGCTTGGACTACCACCTTTACCAATGGTGGTCCGATCGATGCTGTAACTGGTGGTGATGCTTTCGAGCCAGACATCGCCCGGGACTCCGAAGATAACATTTATATCACCTTTCGTCAGTTTGTTGGTGCAAATTCTCATGTTTATTTGAGTCGCTATGATGGTACTGACGTTAGAATCTCATACGACGGTCTTTATACCTGGACGGATACATTTGCCAATGGTGATCCGATCGATACCGGTACTGCTAATGATGCCTATAATCCCCAAATAGTCACTGATATCTATGATAATGCCTATATCACTTATCGGCAGAATAGTGGAACAAAGTACCGCACTTATCTTTCTCGTTTTTATGTCATGATGCCGACCATTAGTAATCAAGGGGGTAATAATCAGGGCACGAGCACGCTCACAATAAACGGCCGGATTGAAAAAGTGGGGGCGGAAAATGTCACCAGTCGTGGTTTTGAATATGGTTTGGATGGAGATTATGGAAACGTTTTTTCAGAGTCCGGTTCATATTCAGCGGGAGATTTTTTCCACGAAATAACTGGACTACCGCTTAACACACTTTATTATTTTCGCGCTTTTGCTGGTAATAGTTTTGGTATGTCATCATCCACAATCGGAACAGTATCCTCTATGGCTAATCCACCGCTTAATCCGGTCGTAACCAGTGTCAGTCGCTCTACGGTTTCTTTTTCTTGGGAAGATAATAGTAATCCAAATTGGACAAACTATGCTATCTACAATGTGACCGCTGATGCGACGAGTACTCCTGCGACTGGTCTTACCACCACACTCACGGGTCTTACCTGTGGTACAGCATATGATTTTGAGGTTCGTTCGATTAATCAAGATGATAGAAGTAGTATTGGGGCTGCCGTTAGTACTTCCACCTCCGCTTGTCCTGGAGCAAGTGATCCACAAGTTCAGATTTGGGATGACAATACGAATTCCTGGACTACTACTTTTACCGCTGGTGACCCGGTGGATACTGGTCTAGGATTTGGAGCAGGGGCGCCACAGCTGGCTACTGATTCTGATAGCAATGTCTATATTACTTATTCACAGTCAGACGGTGATTACCTTGATCGTATCTATCTTTCTCGCTATAACGGAACCACCATTGAAATATGGGATAACGGTACTTCCGCTTGGGTAACAGATTTATCTTTAGGTGATCCGATCGACGCTGGTAATGGGGAGTCCTATTATGATCCACAGATTGCTATAGACTCTACCGGTAAGGTTTATGTTACTTATACTAATGATAGTGATGGACATGTTTATCTTTCACGTTATAATGGAACTGATGTTGAGATTTGGAATAATGACGCTCCGGCTGGTTGGACTACTACTTTTACAAGCGGTGACCCGATTGATAATCCAGCCGGTCCCTGGGGTGAGTTTCCACAAATTGCGATTGATTCAAACAATAAAGTGTATGTGACTTATTCTCAAGTCGCGGGTGATGATAAATATCATATTTATCTTTCTCGTTATGATGGTGAGGGCGTAAAGATTTGGGCTACCACTACTGCTTCCTGGGTGACGGACTTTTCTCTCGCTGGCCCTATTGATACCGGTTTGGCTTATGATGCTTATCGGCCACAGCTTGCGATTGCCACATCTACTGATTATGCTTATATAACTTATTCGCAGGGTGATATTGATGGAAATTCACATATTTATCTCTCACGTTATGATTCTACTAATGGTGTACAAATCTGGAATAGTGACGCTCCGGATGGTTGGACTACCAACTTAGCTCTTGGTGATCCGATAGATAATCCAAATAATCTTGAAGGTGAAATTCCACAAATCGCCACAGATTCCACTGGTGATGTCTACGTCACTTATCATGATGATGATAATAATCGCATCTATCTCTCCCGCTATAATGGTACTAACGTAGAGATTTGGGCCACCACTACTGCTTCCTGGGTGACAAATCTTACTCTTGGTGGTCCGATAGATAATCCAAGTGGTGACTGGAGTGATCATCCACAAATTGCGATTGATTCAAGCAATAAAGTATATGTAACCTTTGAACAAATTGGTACTGACAGTTATAGACATGTTTATCTTTCTCGTTATAATGGTACTAACGTAGAGATTTGGGCCACCACTACCGCTTCTTGGGTTACGGACCCTACTCTCAGTGGTCCCGTTGATAAGGGGACTTCCTTTAGCTCAGGCTATCCTCAAGTTACTACTGATTCTGATAATAACGTTTATATCACATATGTTCAGGATGATGGCTCAAGAGACCGTTTGTATTTATCTCGTTATGATGGGACAAGCGTCAAGATTTGGGATACGGGCTCTTTTTCTTGGACGGCCACTTTAGCTGATGGTGGAACGATAGATAATGGAACAGATAATTCTGTTTGGTATCCCCAGATTACGGCCGCAATAAATAAAAATATCTATATGGCTTATCAGCAAAGCGCTTCGGGTGATGACCAAATTTATCTTTCCCGCTATTTTCCTGGGGAACCTGTTGTTGAACCAGTAATTACGCTTCCAGTTGTGACGGTCAGTACTGCTAGCAGTATTTCGACAACGACCGCCACTTTAAATGGTAATATCACCGATACTGGTGGTGAAAATAATACCGTTCGGGGTTTTGAATATGGTGCGACATTGGCTTACGGTCTCTCTACTTCTACGACCGGTGATTATGATGCTGGAGTATTCTCTCTGAATATTTCTGGTTTGACGGCTAGTACCACTTATCACTTTCGAACTTTTGCCACTAACTCAGCTGGGACCGCCACATCGACTGATGAAACTTTTGTTACTTTGGCTTCAGAAGAAATTTCAGAGCCGGAGCCTGAACCAGAACCAGAGATCGTAGAAGAATCATCTCATAGCGTAACTAGCGGTACTCATCTTGGCTGTAAAGACCCTAAGGCTCTGAATTACGAACAATTTGTGGCGAGCCGTCCTTCTCTTTGTAAATATCCGCCTACTACCTTCGCTCTCGTGGCCCCAGCGACCAACCCTCATTTCACTAATACCTTAAATAGAGGAACCGAGAGTCCCGAAGTCCTCGCTCTCCAGACTCGTCTCGCTACTCTAGGCTTCCTTACGGCTACCCCCAATGGTTTCTTTGGACCCGCCACGGAAGCGGCAGTCCGTGCCTTCCAAACTGCTAACAACTTACCCCCGGTTGGTATTGTCGGACCCCTTACTAGAGCCTTACTAAACGAGATACCCGCTACACCTGGAAACTCCTCTGTCTCTACTCCAAGACAACTCGTGGAGCTTCTCATTGCTATTGGTGTTATTGCTCCGGAGATGGCGGAGAGGGCGAGGGGGGCGGTGGGGAATTAAACATATATTAATTCTCCCTAGGACCGTCCTAGGGAGAACCTAGTTACAAAACAAAAACCCGGTTCCTTGCGGAAACGAGTTTTTTGTTTAACACAATATTATATATTTGACATATCATAATATTCTTGTTATACTTTGTAAAGATTCGATAACTCCGCTATTTTGGTGGAAATCGAAAGTTCTTGCGTCGTCGTAGAAAAAGGGACCTTGAAATGAAGAAGTTTACGGCAGAGATGGCACGGAAGATGGCGCTGGACCGGGTACTTTCCTTGGGTGACGTACGGATCTTCGATGATGATCCACTGCAAACCCTTCGAACGTTCCACTGGGACTTCGGCGGTGAAAGGGAAATCAGCCAACAGGAGATGACGAGGCTGAACCTGGTGCTTGATCAGCAGTCATGTCTGGGGCGTGTGGCCCTGGCCATGGCTCTGGTTGAGCGCAACTACCCTGGAGTAGAGGTCGGATATGCGGAGGTGCTTAAGGATCAGTTGAGGCGGGACATGCTTGCTCGGGTGTATACATCCTTGCCTGAGCATGATCCCATACTCCGGGATGAGTGGCTTTGTGAGGTTCTGATGTATGAGGAACCGCACGCTGTCCCTCTGGTCAATGGAGTCCAGTTTGATCCGTTGTCCACCGTCTACCCGGAAGAGATCTATCACCCTGTGGTACAAGCTCATCCGGCGTGGTCAGGCGTAGCCTCAGCGATGATGGTGTCTTTGGCTCTGTCCGAGGACAGGCCTGAGGCAAAGCTCCAGATCCTGGAGGAGGCAGAGAGGGTCTGCCCGGGGACAACGGTTGTCTCTGAGAACAAGGTCGGAGCGTTGATCCTGCTTCACCGAGATGCCGAGGCAGTGGGCCTGCTGGAGAATCTTCTGAAGCGGCGGCCGTGTGCACGGACCCTGTACGTACTCTGGCTTTTGACCAGAGAGTGGGGATACCTTGACCAGCTGAACCAGGAGTACACGAAGCACATGATCAACATCCTTCAGAGAGGAGGTGAAGGCGATGAATGAGTTAGAACTCCGGCGTCTGGAAGAAATCAAGGCCAGCCTACCCCCTGCGGACCGTGAGCTACTCGAAAAGCAGAGGCAGGAATTGCTCAGGGCTTCACGCAAGTCGATGGTAGGGGCCATCATGGCCAGAAACTTCTCACACAATCTCGGTCCGAACGTCAAACCCCAAGGGTGAGACGGAGTCGGAATCTCAAAGAGGCGAGGACACATCCGTGTCATCGCCTCTTTTCATATTTATAAAACTAAACAAAAAACTCGCTCCTTGCGGAAACGAGTTTTTTGATGATTGGCAAAACTACAATAAAATATGATATAATTTCGTTGTGAAAAAAGATAGAGAAACGTTTAATAATATATTGCTCTGTATAGAAGCCTTTGTGACTATAGTGGCTGGTTTTTTTGTTTATGGTCTTAATTCAATTCAAATGCAAGTCGGGTATCAGTTGGTATTTTTATTGTGTCTAGTATGCCCGGTATTATTATCTTTTTATATTGCCAGCACCTGTCTTAGTCAATCAGGCGGGTTTATCTTTTTTCTTTTACCCGGTGGTTTACTCATTATCTCCGCTCCTATTCATTGGTATATCAATATTATTTTAGAAAAATATCATGCATATAATCAAGGGCCAGACGGATATCACACATTATTAATCATCTTGGGCACTGTTGGATTCTATTTTTTTTCATTTGTTATGTCAATCATAGTTGCTACTCT
>CAZOJH010000017.1:0-7632 GCA_964580125.1 uncultured Candidatus Saccharibacteria bacterium
TCTTGCAAATACTGTTTTAATAATATACTATCAATTAACTCCACTCCCCGGGAAACAAGGACGGTGGTAAAGGGAAACTGTAGGCACCTTTTATCGAGACAATGCACATGTCGGCTCTAACTATAAGGGCCCAAAGGAGCTAAGACCTCCACTGGTAGATCGACAGCGTCTGAGAGGGTCCCAATTTGGAACCCACGGACAGCCCAAAACAACCATACTCCTCCCCGGGAAGTGGTTTTTTGTTTGGGTAAAATTTGTTATATTAAAATTTATGGACGAGAAGAAAGTCAAAAAAGGGTAATCTTTGATTTTCTTTGCTATAATAGTTATATATTTATTAAGTATATTTTAATCAAATGGACCAAAAACAATTATTCTTCTCAATCATCATTCCTGTTCATAATGAAGAAAAATATCTAGCCAGCACCCTTCAAAGTATTAAAGACTTGAATTATCCAGAGGAAAGGTTTGAAGTAATTGTCATTGAAAATGGTTCCACGGATAAGACATATGAGATAGCAAAAAATAATGAGGGAGGTAATATAGCCGTCCTAGTTTCCCAGGCCAAGGGAGTGTCATTAGCTCGGAATTTTGGCATTGAAAAAGTAAAACTAGAAAGTGACTGGGTGATTTTTTTGGACGCTGATACTCTCCTTGGTCTAGAATTTTTGAACGAGCTGAACGAAAAAAAAAAAAAAAATTCACAGAATAATCTGGCGGTGGGGACAACTAGTGTTCGTCCCTTTCCAGAAACTACGAAAGCCAAGATTTGGTTTTCTTTTTACAATGTTTGTCACAAGATTTTTGATGTCTCATATTCCATTCAAATAATAAAGCGGTCTATACTTAAGAACGTCAAGTATGACGTCCAAATGGAGATGGGCGAGGATCTAAAATTTATTAAGGATGCCAAGCGCTATGGTCGTTTTTTCTTTTTTGACACACAGACGGTCAGGACCTCCACTCGGCGTTTTGAAAAGATTGGTTGGTGGACGATTTTTTTTCAATGGACGATTGTCGCTAATTTACCTCATTTTATGCAAAAAACTCATACTTATAAGGTAGTCCGTTAGTAAAATAAATATGCAAAAGACACTAGAAGGATATAAGTTAAAATCACAAGAACTTTTATTTATTATCTCCCGTAATGTTTTCTTATTTACCAACGGACTTATTTTTTTGGTAGTCATCCTTCTCTTTGTTTTTGGTGATACACGCTCGGCCTTATTTTTAGGAATTATTTCCGTCATAAATATATTCTTTGGTCTCATTCAGGATATAAATGCTTGGGTCCAACTGGCAAAATTACAGTTACTAACCGCCCCACGAGTACTCCGCCTTAACTCTGATTTGAGCGAGGAATCTATATTGACTGACCAAATCAAGAAAGGAGATTTAATCAAGTTAAAAATGGGTGACCAAGTCCCGTGTGACAGTATTTTGCTTGAGGACCATAGTTTTGAAATAAATGAGGGGTTAATAACCGGAGAATCTGACTCCTTGGCCAAGTCCGTCAATGATCACCTGCTAGCTGGGAGTGTGGTTACCGCTGGTTTTGGTACCATCCGAACAGAGTCCGTCTTCAATGAGAGCCGTATCGCTCGGATGACTCAAGGAATAAAAAAGTATTCTATAAAGTTAAGCCCAATCCAAAAAGCCATCAATCTAGTTATTAAAAGTAGTGGTTATGTTTTAGTTTTGGTCCTTGCTTTTGTAATCATTCGTGGAATTATAGTTCACGAACCAATAATCCTTATAATTAAGAATGCCGGTGCCCTCACTAGTGCCTTGGTCCCCGTTGGGTTATTCTTTGCCGTCACTCTCTTTTTTGCCTATGGTGCGGCCCACCTTTTTAGGCGCAATGTTTTACTTCAAGAGGTCAATGCCACGGAAAAGCTTGGGCGAATTAAAAATCTTTGTATGGATAAAACTGGTACCCTAACTGAGAATATACCGATAGTGGAGAACATTTTTGTTCCGCCAAAAATTAATATTGATTATGCCCAAAATTTGGCCATGGCTTATATCGTAGGGAGTGGAGATTCGTCTCAAACCATAAATGCGGTAAAAAAGTTTATCGGAATTAAGTATGAAGGAACCATCACTGATTCTCTGTCTTTTTCCTCCTGGCGTAGGTATGGAGCTGTCTGTATTGAAAAGAAAAAGATTATTTTTGGTGGGGCGCCAGATTTGTTTTTACCACATTTATCAGACAGCTCGGAAAAAAAGTGGTTACAAGATTTTTTAGATGTGCAGGCACCTGAAGGCAAACGGATTTGGTGTCTTACAGAATCTTCTGGGGACAGTGTCCCAGCTGATTTATCAAAAGCCAATCTCTCCTTGGTGGCCGTCTACGTTTTCTATAACAATCTCCGTGAAGGTATAAAGGACACGATAAAGTTTTTCCAAGATCGAGATATACACATTAGAATTATTTCTGGTGATAATCCTAAGACCGTAAGAGCGGTCGCTACTCAAGCGGGAATAAAGGATACAGATAAAGTCATCACTGGCGCCGAGCTAGAAAACTGGACCGAGGCTGATTTTAAGGAAAAGGTTAGTGCTTATACTATTTTTGCGCGGATTGTACCTGAGCAGAAGGAAAAGATTATTGAAGCCTTTAGCTTGGACGGATTTACCGCTATGGTGGGAGATGGGGCCAATGACGCTCTGGCAATTAAGAAAGCGGATCTCGGTATTGCTATGTTTGACGGCGCACCCGCGGTTCGTCAGTTAGCTTCGATTGTCCTAACAAATAATAGCTTTAGCGCTTTGCCTGGCGGGGTAGCACTGGCTGATAGTATTATTAGAAATGTAGAAATCTTTGCTAGTATTTTTATTAATTTGTCTTTTACCAGTTTTCTCCTATTCATAGGGGTTAGTCTTTTTGGACAGGAGTTTCCACTCACGCCTTTAAATATTACTTTGATTAATTATTTTACGGTGGGCATTCCCGGCATCTTGATTTCCTACTGGACCATTATGTCAGAGACTTCAGCTGAACCCCTAAGCAAAAAGCCCTTTCTCAAGAAAATTCTACCCTTTGCTGCCTTTTCCGCCTTTATAGAGACCGCCTTTATTCTAGTGGTTTTCATTTTAAGTCCAGATTATCTTAAACTAGAGCAATCAAATATTCTAGTAATTATTGCCAGTATTATTTCCGGTTTCGTCTTTTTTATGTTTACCCCATATGTCTACAGACGTCTAATTACTGGAATTCAAAAAATTCAGATTTTAGTGACGGCGTTAGTTGAAAGTATTCTATTAATCATTATCTTAAAAATACCTCTTATCACTAACTTTTTTGATACCACCAATATTATCCCTAGTTTCTCTTTGTTTAGTGGTATAATTATATTCGTTAGCTTTAGCTTGCTAATTTTATTTCAATATTTACTGGCTCGATGGTTTGTTTTACAAAAGGTATCATAATATAAATATCATGGACGTAACTGATAAAAAATTAAAAATAAGTTTAATCATCCCGGCTTATAATGAAGAAAGATATATTGGTCCATGCCTTGAGTCTGCAATAAAAAATTCTAGGGGTCAGTTTTATGAGATAATTGTGGTGAATAATAACAGCACGGACAAGACGGCTGAAGTAGCCGGAAGTTTTCCTGGTGTTAAGGTAATTTTGGGAAAAGAGAAGGGCCTAACTAAAGCCAGACAGTACGGACTGGAAGCGGCTACCGGTGACCTCTTGGCCTATATTGATGCTGATACTAGGATGTCCGAGGGCTGGATAGATATTGTTCTAAAGGCTTATGCCAAAGATGAAAAGCTGGTTTGTCTGAGCGGTCCATACCGTTACTACGATGGTACACCATATCGTAATTTTATTATGGGTGCAGTGTGGTGGTTTAGTGCGCCCCTGACTTACCGCCTAGTGGGATTTATGGTTCTTGGGGGAAACTTTGTGGCCAGAAGGGAAGCCCTTATAGCCATGGGGGGTTTTGATAAAACAATTGGTTTTTATGGTGAGGATACTGATATTGCTCGTCGACTTCATAAATTTGGTCATGTGGTTTTTAAAATGAATTTTTACATTTATACCTCTGGGCGGCGTTTTGCGGCTGAAGGATTATTAAAAACTAATTTTGTTTATGCTATGAACTTTATTTGGGAAGTTTGGTTTCACCGGCCTTTTACTAAAACCAATAAGGATATCAGGTTAAATGTTGATAATAAAAAATGATTAATTTCATATTTAGTGATGCAAAAATAAAAGCCATTCTCACCACGATTGTTTTTGCTTCCTTAGGCGTGGTTTCTAGTATTTACTTGATTTCAAATTGGTCAGAATCTTTACCTCTGGTCATCTTTTATTTTATTCTTATCGTAAATACCTTTTTTTCCATAAAGCTTTTTTCGGCTATTACCCCCGATGGGGTTCTCAGTCAGGCAATTATGGATATTTTTCTTTTTTTTATTTATTTAGCCTTGCTAATAAGTATCAACAGTCAGTTACTATTCGTTTTTTTTACTTTACTCCTCTTCATTTTGGCTATAATGAAGTACACTCTTTTGCTGGGAATAGTGGATCATCCTAAACTCCTAAAAAGAAAAATATTAATTGATTTATCAGGTGCCTTGGGGAGTGCCTTAGTTTTGGGTGGAATATTATTTGGGGATACTATTCTAAGCACCTGGATCTTTACCGGTGGCTTTGCTTTTGCCAATGTCTTATTATTTTTTGTCTGGCCCATGTATCGGCCTGATTATATAATATCCTCTACGTCTCATTGATTTCTTTATTCAACGAAGGTTGTATTTTGGTCTCTTTAGAGTAAAATGGAGTGGCCTTATTTAAAGGGCGTAAAATATGATAAAAAAGGTTATTATTCCAGTCGCGGGATTAGGGACTAGGTTCTTGCCTGCCACCAAGGCTCAGCCCAAGGAGATGTTACCGATTATTGATAAACCAGTTATTCAGTATTTAGTAGAGGAAGCCACTAAATCCGGTATTTCGGATGTTGTCTTTGTTACTGGACGAGGCAAACGAGCCATAGAAGACCATTTTGACTTTTCGCCAGAGCTTGAATCAGCCTTAATATCAAAAAATAAGCAGGATGTTTTTAAAGAGGTTCGTTCTATATCTAAACTAGCCAGATTTTCATATGTCCGACAAAATTTACCATTAGGAGATGGAGACGCTATTCTGTGTGCAGAACACTTGGTTGGTAAAGATGAATCTGTAGGAATACTTTTTGGCGATGATGTTGTGGATAGTAAAATTCCTTGTTTGGCCCAGATGGAGGCGGTTTTTAACAAGTATGGAGATGTGGTGGTGGCTCTCGATACCGTCCCACGGTCAGAAGTTAGTCAGTATGGAGTAGTAAAAGCGGTAGAAATTTCTCCCAACGTTTATGAAATCAAGGATATTATCGAAAAGCCTAGCCCTAAGGATGCGCCATCTGATTTAATTATTGTGGGAAAGTATATTATTACTCCTGAGGTCTTTAAGGAACTTAATAAAATTAAAAAAGAGTCAAAGGGGGGAGAAATAAGATTGGCCGACGCCCTAAAGAGTTTGTTAAAAAGCCGGCCAATTTACGGACTACGTTTTGAGGGTAAAAGATACGATTGTGGTAGCAAAATCGGTTTTCTTAAAGCCACGGTTGATTTTGCTTTAAAACACGCCACTCTTAAAAAGGATTTTGCTGTATATTTAAAGGAGGTGGTAAAGAAAATGATTTAATCTCATGAATGATAAGGACGAAAAAAATAAAAAGTTGGCAGAATTGGAAGCCCAAATGGGCAGTGCCGATTTTTGGGTGGATAAAAGTAAGGCTCAGGCGGTGATAAAGGAAATTGCCGATTTGAAAAATGAAATCACTGGGGTAGGTAAATATGACGGCGGAGATGCTATCCTGACCATTATTGCCGGTGCTGGCGGAATTGACGCCGAAGATTTTGCTCGGATGCTCTTGGAAATGTATTTGAAATTCTTTGACAAAAGAGGTTTTAGTTACAAAACTATTCATCAAAATGAAAATGATCACGGTGGTTTTAGAAACGTTACCATAGAAATATCTGGCCATTCGGCTCTGAGAGCCTCAGGCTCGATGAGCAAAGGGGCTTACGGGCTATTAAAGAGTGAGTCAGGAGTACACCGTTTGGTTCGCGTTTCTCCTTTTAATGCCAAGGGCTTGCGTCACACCTCTTTTGCCTTAGTGGAGTTTATTCCTAAATTCGAAAAAGTGAGTGCCACGGATCTGATAATTCCCGAAGAAGAAATTCGGTATGAATTTTCTCGTTCTAGTGGGCCCGGTGGACAAAACGTAAACAAAAGAGAGACGGCCGTGAGAGTTGTCCATATTCCTACTAATATTGCTGTTCATGCCGAAGGTGAACGTTCTCAAGCCCAAAATAAAGAAAAAGCCATGCAAATTTTGAGAGCCAAACTTTATGTTAAACAAGAAGATGAAAGAAAGAAAAAGGAGCAGGGCTTGTATGTCAGTAAAACCATGGAGATAGAATGGGGGAATCAGATTCGCTCCTACGTTCTTCACCCTTATAAAATGGTTAAGGATCATAGAAGCGGAGTAGAAACAGCTAAAGTGGACGAGGTACTAGATGGTGACATTGATATTTTTTTGCTATAATAGCTGGGTAATGATTTATTTTGATAAAGTCTCTAAAATCTATTCTGACGACTGTGCCGCCCTGGAAGATATTAGCTTGACCATTGAGCCTAATGAGTTTGTTTCTATTGTCGGGCACTCAGGAGCTGGTAAGACCACCTTGGTTAAGATGATTTTGGCTGAGGAGAAGCCAACCCAAGGTAATGTTTTCTTTGAGTCGGCAAATGTTCATAAGCTAAGAGGGAAAGAGATTACCGCTTTACGTCGAAAGATAGGGACGGTTTTTCAAGATTTTAGACTTTTACCAAATAAGACAGTTTATGAAAATATTGCTTTTGCGATGGAAGCAGCTGGCCGGACAGATGAGGAGATAGCCGCGGATGTACCGCATGTACTTGAGCTCGTGGATATTAGTAAGAAAATTTACAGCTTTCCAAGTGAACTCTCTGGTGGGGAAAAACAGCGGGTAGCTATTGCCAGGGCAATTGTGAATCAACCAGATGTGATTATTGCCGATGAACCAACCGGTAATCTGGATCCAGCTAATACTTTTGAAATAATCCAAATTCTTAAAAAGATTAATGATTTGGGGACTACAGTGATTATTACTACTCACAACCGGGGGGTGGTAGAATCCCTAGGTAAAAGAGTAATCAGTATGCAAAACGGTAAAATTGTGAGAGATGATAAAAAGGGCTCATTCATGTTATAATCCATCCTAATGTTTATTACAAAATTAAAAAGAACTTTCCGGGCTGGGCTAACAAACTTTTGGCGTAATGGCTTTGTTTCTCTGTCATCACTGGTAGTAATGTTTATCACTCTATTTATGATTTCCTCGCTTATTTTTATGAGTGCTATTTTGAGCTTTTCTTTGCAGGAGATAAAGGATAAAGTGGATATCAATGTCTATTTTACTACCAAAGCCACAGAGGCAGATATTTTAAGTTTGAAAAAGTCTATTGAGACTATCGGCGAGGTGGCTTCTGTTTCTTATACTTCACGTGAGCAGGCCCTGATTGATTTTAAGGAAAGGCATAAGGAT
>CAZOJH010000017.1:7642-8724 GCA_964580125.1 uncultured Candidatus Saccharibacteria bacterium
ACGCTTGAAGCCCTAGATGAATTAGGGGAGAATCCGTTGACCGCATCTCTCAGTATCAAGGCCAAGGAGCCATCACAATATGAGGGTATTGCCAAGTTTTTAAATAATGAAGATTCTTTATCTGAAAGTAGTAGTCAGATTATCGAAAAAGTAAATTATTATCAGAATAAAGTAGTCATCGATAAGCTAACCAGTATTACCTCTGCGGCTAACACTGTTGGCTTTTGGGTAGCAATAATTTTCTTGATAATCTCGGTTATCATTACTTTTAACACTATCAGACTTGCTATCTTCATCTCTAAGGATGAGATATCCGTTATGCGCTTAGTGGGAGCCTCTGGCCGTTATGTGAAAGGACCGTTTGTGGTATCTGGAATATTGTATGGCGTTGTATCTGCAACTTTGGTCATGGTTGTCTTTTTTGGGCTGACTTATTGGGTGGGTAATCTATCAAAAAGTTTTTTCATCGGGCTTGATTTATTCGCCTTCTACTTAAAAAACTTTGGACAGATTTTCTTAATCATTTTTGGTTCCGGTATCGCCCTCGGTGCTATTTCCAGCTACTTGGCAGTAAGGCGATATTTGAAGATATAGAAGCTGGACAATTTACCATAATTTGCTAGTCTTTTTATGGATCTGGTTCTAGTTTTTTCAACCCTTGAATTGAGGAGGTGTCCGGTGAAGATCTTTTTGTTCAAGAATCAGAATGGAGTGTTCTACCTGGTTCCAGCGGAAGAAGATGCGGCAGCGGTTCAGATTCTCCAATCTTGGAGACCTGGGGTGTACTCCTACTGCGGAGAGACTCTGGAGTTCACCGCATGCCCAGTGAAGCGTCCGATTGCCATGCTGGAGGTTGATTTTAAGGTTCAACTTCCCGAAATCAACCTTGGTCTCCAGACAGCGGCAATCGAGTTCGCAAAGCCTACCCCCTGAATTGAGCGCTGTTTGTATGATCACCGCCACCGCGTCCGCGCGGTGGCTTTCTGTTTGGGTTGAAAAATAACTTATTATAGGGTATTGTTCATCCATTGCGGGATCGTCTAATGGTAGGACACATCCCTCTGGAGGATGTTATTCTGGTT
>CAZOJH010000018.1:0-8237 GCA_964580125.1 uncultured Candidatus Saccharibacteria bacterium
GAAGGATACAAATCCGGCTCTTCATGGCTACATGACCCCTAATCCAGTAGTCTGGGCCTCTGTCTATCCAGAAAGTGCCGATGACTTTGACTTTTTGAAGCAAGCCCTAAGCCGGCTTCGTCTGTCAGACTCTTCATTTGCCCATGAAGAAGAATCATCAGGAACTTTAGGACGCGGTTTCCGCTGCGGTTTCCTTGGTATGCTTCACCTAGAAATAATCATGGAAAGGCTAAAGAGAGAATTTGATTTGAATCTGGTGGTCACCAACCCCAGTATTACTTATAAAGTAATTTATAAAAATGGTAAAGAGGAAATGATCTATTCTCCGTCTCTTTTCCCTGAGGATAATACTGTAGAAAGAGTGCTTGAGCCTTGGGTAAAAGTAAAGATAATTACACCAGCTAAATATTTGGGAGAAATAATGCAAAGTCTATATGATCACGAAGCGGTGGTAGGGGATTCGGAAGTTTTTGGTGATACTAGGAATTCTGTGACTTTAACTATGCCCCTTCGGGAACTGATGAGAAATTATTTTAATGAATTAAAAAGCCTTACTTCTGGTTACGCTTCTATTTCATATGAGATAGCGGAGATGAAGCCAGCTGATGTGGTCAGGATGGATGTCCTGGTGGCGGATGAAATTGTCCCAGCTTTTTCCCGGGTAGTGTCTAGGCGCCGAGCGGAAATAGAGGCGGAGGATGCGGTAGAGAAATTACACAAAATTCTCCCCCGACAAATGTTTTCCTTTAAGGTCCAAGGTAAAGCGATGGGGCGGATCATATCTTCTCGCAGCCTTTCCGGAATGAAGAAAAACGTCACCGCCCACATGTATGGTGGAGATATTACCCGCAAGATGAAACTAAGGGAGCGCCAGAAAGAAGGCAAGAAGCGCATGCAGGACCGTGGGGTGGTAAACATCCCTCAAGATGTATTTTTAAAGATGATTAGAACTGATTAGAAAAATCCAGGGAAAGAATATAAAGCGACCATACTTAAGATAATAAGGATACAAAGTATGGACCAGATAATGTTGATTTTCTTTTTGTGCTTTTGATCAAATAACATAGCGTTTTTGTTTATTTGGCTGTTAAGAGTTATACTATACTCTATAAATGCTTGAATTTCAAGAAAAAAGAAGAATAAAGAGGTTTATTTATTCTAAAGTAACTTTAGTCCTTTTGATCGTTTTAGTGATCTTTATCTTAAATGCAGTTTGGAAGGTATATAAAAAACAAGATTATACTAGGGATAACTTAGTCAAGGCCGCCGCTAGTTTGACCAGTTTGAAAGCCAGGGAGAAAATGCTCTCATCTGAAATAGAGAGATTAAAGACCGAAAATGGTATTGAGGAAGAAATAAGAGCAAAATACGGTTTAGTAAAGCCGGGAGAAGAAGTGATTATTGTAGTGGACAAGGATGATAATTTTACCTCCAGCTCGGAAGCACCAAAAGCCAGTTTTTGGGAGAAGTTTTTGAATTTGTTTAAATAAAGTGCGGGTAGCGAGAATCGAACTCGCGTCTCAACCTTGGGAAGGTCGCATTCTGCCACTGTACCATACCCGCGCTAGTGCTTATCTTAGCAGATATGCTAGAATATTCTAGTGCTTATTAGGAATTAATTATTTAATTAAATATGAAAAAAGTTACAATCTATTCAACACCGACCTGTCATTACTGTAATATTGCTAAGGATTTTTTTAAGGAAAAAGGTATAGCCTATGAGGAGTTTAATGTTGCCACTGATTTAGGAAAAAGAAAGGAGATGGTGGAGAAAAGCGGGCAAATGGGAGTGCCGGTTATAGATATTGATACCCACATAATTGTTGGTTTTGATGAAGAAAAAATATCTGAATACTTAGGAATTTAATATTCCTGTTTCCGTCTATTTATGTTATATTGGGCTACAACGCCCTCATAGCTCAACGGATAGAGCAATCCCGTCCTAAGGGAGAGATGTAAGTTCAATTCCTACTGGGGGCACCAAAATAAATAACCCCGATTTGGGGTTGTTTCTCTTGGTGCCGAGACCCAGGCTCGAACTGGGGACCCTTCCCTCTTCAGGGGAATGCTCTACCAACTGAGCTATCTCGGCATTTGGTCGGTATATCTTCTAAAAGATGTTATCTACCAAAACAGCATATCTCGGTGTTTGGTATAAAGGAGATATTACCTTATTTTCTTAAAAAAATCTACTATTTACCGCCTAGCCAGCTAGGTAGGGCGGGGATTTTTGAAGTGGCTTCTTTTACGCTTTCGATGCTGTTTCTCATGCTGTTATAACTTTCTACAAAGGTTTGCACACGTGTCTTTATGTATGGTTGAACAATATAATAGGCACCTATAGTACCCCCAATAATTATTATCCAATATATGATTCGAATTACGGAACCAATCCTAGCGCTTCGGCGCATACCGCGAAGCATCTTATTGTTCTCTTCAGCTAGCTTTATGGAATGTGTTAATAACTCTCTTTCTTCTGGTGACATAAATTAATTTGTTCTTACTTTTAATTTTGATTGTCTGTTTTTATCAATTTTAGGCAAAATCAAGGTAAGTAGTCCATGTTTTTCAGAGGCTTCCGCTTCTTCAATTTCTACTTCAGCCGGCAGAACAATGGTCCGGGAAAATGAACCCCAATAAAGTTCCTTGTGAAAAAAGTCATTTTCAGTGTTCTCATAGGATTCCATTCTTTTCCCCCGGATGGTTACCATATCTCTAGTGATGGCAATATCTAGATCCTCTGGTTTTACTCCAGCAACCATAGTTTTAATAATAATATCAGTTGGAGTCTGACACATGTCTACGGCCAGCTGGCCCTCTTCTTCGCTATCAAGGATACTATCTTCCTTAGAACCTTCCTCTGGTATTTCCTCGAGTTCAATGTCTAGATCCTCTTTTTTACCAACATTCATGATTCCTTTTATTTTTTCAAAAAATCCCCTTTTATTTTTCATAGTTGTTTTTTTATCTCGACTTTTTCGAGAGATTAACTAATACATATTAAATTATATCATATACACGCTAAAACTTCCTAATTGATTTGCTAGGTGGCAAAGAAACCTTTTTTACTTTTTCAAAAAAGATTAATAAGATAATTACGAATATCCAGGTACCAAGACAAGCCGCCCAAAAGAAGGAAAAATTATGAGTGGAGTCATTTAGAATGATAAAAAAATTAAAAAAGGAATGAAGAACTATAGCCATAAAGAGTCCTAATATCAAGTAAAGGAATTTTATAGCCTTACTTTTGTAAAAAGCTAAACCGATAAATAGACCTAACGTAGCAGAAGACACAATATGTATGAGCATGGGTCCTATTGAACGAAAGTTTGAGGCGATCAAAGTATCTACAATATTTCCCCGGGACATTGTTTCTGTTAAAAATATGGCCGTCTCTACGGCCGCAAAACCGAGAGCCGTGGTTAGCATGTAGATAGAGGCATCAATTGGTTCGTCATTAATTTTTCGGCGGAGGCATATGTTATAAGTAAGAATCAATTTTAATAATTCCTCGGTTACTGGAGCTATGATAATTACCAGAAAGCCCTTTTTAACATCCAGATTATTAATAAATTGCCAACTACTGTTAGTAAAAATTATCTGTACTTTTGTCCAAAAGTTATTTTGTATGTTTATTAGGTCGTATTTATTAGTCAAATTATTAAAGAATTCTCCGATAATGTTAGGAAAATCATTGATGTGATATTGGTTTGCATCTACCAAAAGATAATAAATTATCAATTCAAAAAAGAGAGCTAATAATACTGCCAGTATTCCCCCAATAAAAGCTGAGAGCAGTGCTGATTTAGGTTCAGGTCTAAGCCTATCTTCTCTAATCCAAAACAACAACCAAAAAAGGGCTGGTACTATTCCACCAATGAGGGAGAAAATTATTATGTTCGTCTCGTTCATTTTTTTAAAAACTAACTACTGTGGCCACGTTTCAATCATGAGCATTACCTTGTTTTTATGCGGTAATGAAGTCCAGATTTCCTCGGTGACAAAAGGCATAAATGGGTGAAGCAACTTGAGACAGGTAGTCAGTATATGATAGAGAGTATACTCTGAAGACTCCTTAATAATTTTATCAGTCCCATTTAAGGCTGACTTACTCTCTTCTATTATTATATCAGCAAAAGTATGCCAAATATAGTGATAAATCTTTTCACTGGCCATATAGAAGCGATAGTCATCAATGTCAGCTGTGATATCCTTGACGGTAGTTTCAAGATCGGCCAAAATCTCTTTATCATCTGAAGTAATTTCTGGCTTACTTTCTACGTCAAAACCCTCAGTGCTAGTTAAAACAAAACGGGTAATATTCCAGATTTTATTAGCAAAGTTCTTATAACCCCGAATTTTGTTTTCATCAATTTTACTGTCCGTACCAGGCGCTGTGCCAATAATCAGAGCAATCCGCCCAGCGTCCATTCCAAACTTCTCAGCCACTTCGATCGGGTCCATCCCATTACCAAGTGATTTTGACATTTTTCGTCCTTGGCCATCTCGGACTGTACCATGAAAATATACATTCTTGAATGGAATGGTACCAAGGTTATAACCGGTCATCATAATCATCCTGGCGACCCAAAAAAATATTATTTCATAGCCGGTCTCTAATATATCTGTTGGGTGATATAGCTCCAAATCTTTAGTCTTTTCTGGCCAACCAAGTGTAGAAAAAGTCCATAAGGCAGAGGAAAACCAAGTATCTAGGGTGTCTTCGTCTTGTATCCACTCACCATCTTCTGGCTCGTCAATGCCACAATAAATTTGTTCTCCTTTATACCAGACGGGGATTCTATGTCCGTACCAGATTTGTCTGGAGATACACCAGTCAGAGAGATTATCAATCCAGTGAAAATAAGTTTTGCCAAAATAATCAGGGATAATTTTAATTTGTCCTTTATCTACCGCATTTCTCATTATCTCCTTGAGAGTAGTTTCTTGGCCGGATTTTATCCCGTTTATTTCGGAATAGGGAAGAGTAAAGGTTTTATTTACGGCTACAAACCACTGGTTCATTATTTGCGGTTCTATTTTTCCACCAGTTCGCTCGGCGGTGCCAACATTGTGAGTATAATCTTCTTCTTTTTCTAGCAGGTCTTTTGTTTTTAATTTATCAATGATTTTCTCTCGTGCCTCAGCAATCTTCATCCCTGAAAATTCTCCGGCCACTGGCAAAAGCTTTCCATACTTGTCGATGATTTGTTCCTTATCTAAATTATATCGATTAGCAATTTCAAAGTCCTCCTTACTGTGCCAAGGAGTAATGGTCATAACACCAGTGCCAAAAGCCATATCGATTACCTCATCCTTAATGACAGTGGCGGTGATCGGGCCGTTGATCCATTCTAGATCTATTTTTTGACCGTGTTTGTATTCAGCATATCTTTTGTCAGCTGGATGCATAACGACATATTTATCACCAAATTTTGTTTCTGGCCTAGCAGTGGCAATAGTAAATGGTCCATATTTCAAATAATAAAACTTCGTCTTTTCCTCCACATAAACTATTTCATCATCGGAGATGGTGGTCTGTCCTTTGGGGTCCCAGTTTACAATCCGGTGGCCACGGTAAATAAGTCCGTCATCATAAAAAAAAAAAAAAACCGTCCGAACCGCCAAGTTTCTTTTTTCATCCAAGGTAAAAGCTTCCCTTGACCAGTCACAAGAGGCCCCCAGTGTTTTAATCTGAGAAGTAATGGTGTCATGACTGTCTTGGGCAAATTGGTTCACTCTTTTCAAAAGTTCCTCACGACCGAGATCGAATCTATTTTTACCTTCTTTTTTGACTATTTCTTTTTCTACTTTGCTTTGGGTGGCAATAGCAGCATGATCAGTCCCAGGAAGCCAAAGGGCCTTCTTACCTTGCATTCGCTGATAACGAATCATGATATCTTCAGTAGTAAGCATCAAGGCGTGACCCATATGAAGCACCCCTGTTACGTTGGGTGGAGGCATCATAATTGTAAAAGGCTCCTTATGCCGCTTCGGTAAGTTATCTGGGTTAAAAAACCCACTTTCCTCCCACATTTTATAGATTTGCGGTTCAGTTTCCGTTGGATTATAAGGCTTCAAAAATTTCTCGTCCATCTGGCTATTTTAGCAGAAAAATACACCAAAAACCACCAGACTTTGTTTATTTTATGATAATAAAAAAGGCTTGATAAATATTATTTTTATGGTACTATTTTTATAGATAAAAAACAGCTCTTACCAAGATTAGAATAGTGTATAAAAACCTCAAGGAGAACCGCAATGTCTAAAAAGAAATGGATCTGTCCCAAGTGTCAGGGTCTTCTCAGGGTCCAAACTAGTCGGCAAAACGGAGGCTGCGAAATCCATCAAGTAAGTTGCGGTAGGTGTGGACTCAAAGGAGATCAAGAGTTTACTGCTAACTTTGCCCTCGCCTGCTTTTACCGGGAGAACGGGGATACACTCGTCAGCTTAGCAGAAATTGAGCAGACTGGTGGGCCTCCTGCCGGTACCATGGAGATGCGCATCATTCAAGGATTTTATCCGGAGGCACAAAAGAAGGGACGTATATGGAAACTCCCGCGCGAAACCGCCGACCGGGTGATAAACGAGTGGAAACAGTGTAAGGAGATGATCCCTCTGGCGGAAGCAGCCGTTCTATGTGGACTGAAACGTACGAGCCTCAATCTCAAGGCGTCTCGTGACGAAGTGCATGGCCAGAGGTTTTACAACCGCTGGTATGTGACCAAGGCCGAACTAGCACGCCTGCAGGAGTACTACTGCGGTACTGTCACTAGTACTGAGGCGGCACTTATCCTTGGCCTCTGTCACCGGACATGTGTTCTCAAACTTGCCCGAGCTGGCAAGGTGGACTCGATGCATCTCGGTACAGAGAGGCGTTTCAGTCGGGATGCACTGCAGCAGATGATTGATTCTCGAGTCTCAAAGTAAGGCAAAGGGCAAAGTCATATGTTTAAAGTGCCGACACTCCCGTGTCGGCACTCTCTATTTTTATAAACTTAAATTACCATTCGCTTTGAAATCAGCTGTAGATTTTTTTCCCGCTAAAATATTCATATAACCAGCGAGGGCAATCATCAAGGCATTATCAGTTGAGGCGGAGATCTCCGGGAGCTGAAAATTAATTCCTAATTCTTTGGTCAGATCCTCCAAGGCTAGGCGGATATGTTTGTCAGCTATCACACCACCACCCACGATCAAAGTTTGGGCACCATATTCTAAAAGTGCTGTTTTTGTTTTGCTAACTAGAACATCAATCACCGCAGCTTTAAACTCAAAAGCAATTTCTTGTTTCATCTCTTCCGAGAGTTCACCGATTTCCTTGATTCGATACAGGACAGAAGTTTTTAACCCGGAAAAGGAAAAATCTAGATCCTTGGAACTGATCATTGGGCGGGGGAATTTAAATTTCCCAGTAGAAATCCCTTTTTCTTTCCATTTATCAGCATAGAGGGAAATCAGTGGACCACCGGGGTAAGGCAGGCCAAGCATCCGCGCCACTTTGTCAAAGGCTTCACCCACGGCATCATCCCTGGTCCCGCCGACAATTTTGTAATCCATGGGGCCTTTTATAAAAACTAGTTGGGTATGCCCACCACTGATAAGAAGGGCAATGGCAGGATAGATAGTAGGTTTTAATTCGTAGTTGTTAGAGTCCAATTTGAACAAAGACGAGACAACAATATGTCCTTCCATATGATTGGTGGCTATCAGAGGAATATCCCAAGCCGTGCTTAAAGCTTTGGCAAAAGTCACCCCTACCCACAAAGCCGGTTCCAGTCCCGGACCGTTTGTGACACTGATGGCGTCAATGTTAGGTTTCTCAATAGTTTCCAGTAGTTTCAAAAGTTCCGCGAGGAGCTCGGGTTCGCGGGTAAGGTTTTTTTTTAGTTTTCTCGTCCTAAAGAATCCGAACAAAAATGAAATTTTTCGCGCTTTACCCTTCTCCGCAGACGGAGTGGGTCCTACGCGACTCAAAATTTCACTTTGTTTGGATTCTTCTAAACACTTTTCCAGTAACGGCACTAGATTCTTGGCATGCTCTCTTTTCGCGAGCATGGGCATTACACCGCCAAATTCTTGATGTTTGGCAATTTGTGAATACAGCTGATTACCCAGGACTTTTACCTGGTCATTTTCAACTTCTATTATACATACCCCCGTTTCATCGCAGGATGTCTCTATACCTAAAATTATCATATATTTATTATTATGTTCCTTGCGGAGAGGGAGGGATT
>CAZOJH010000019.1:0-8068 GCA_964580125.1 uncultured Candidatus Saccharibacteria bacterium
ACGGGTCCAGAAACTTGAGAAAAATCCCCCTGACCTTTTACAGCTTTAAAAATAAATGTTCCTAGGCCAATAGCCACTTGTTTAACAGTGATGATTGTCAGCTTGCCACCCTCCCACAGAGCAAGAATGGGATTTAGTTTTACTATCCCTACATTCTCCATATAAATACCAATTATCTTTTTATTTTCAGCTTCACTCAGTTCAGAAATAACAGTGGTCTTATTTGTCTGTCCAGCTCGTTCATAAGTAATATCAATCTGACCACTCACACTACTTTTGATGTCCGCCATTATCGCAGTCGTCGTCAAATTCTTTCCGCTTAACGCGTCGACAGTAAGCAGTCTATCACCAGGAATTAGACCAGCTTTTTGGGCCGGAGAACCTGGAGCTATTCCCGTGAGAATTATCTGACTGTCCTTGATATACTTAGAATAATCAGAGGCGCCTTCACCCACTGGAACTATTGAACCAAACATAAAAGAGATAGAGATCAAAATCCAGGCAAATAAAATATTGAAAAATATACCGGATAGCAGAACACAAACCTGCTTCCACTTTTTAGCATTTACAAAGCTACGTTTACTGTCAGTACCAGTCATGGAATCCTCATCCGGATTTTCCCCAAATATTTTCACGTAACCGCCAAAGGGGATCAGGTTCAGAACGTATTTGGTTTCTCCCCTGACCCAGCTAAAAATCCGAGGGGGAAAGCCGATAGCAAATTCATCTACTCTAATACCTGACTTTTTAGCCACTAAAAAATGCCCCAATTCATGGACAAAAATCAAAACTGCTAAAACAACTAGAAATAAAATTATGGTCATTTGTATTTAATTTGTGTAAGAAACATTTGATTTTAAAATGTCTGGCCGAAGTTCTGACGAGGAGATCCGAGGACTTTTAAAATTAAATAGTTTCTGAAACAAATTTTAGATTTTTAAATAAATTAGCCCGTGATTTCCTTTTCCTTTTTTACAAATACCCCTTCTAAAGCTACATTACCACCATCCACCAACTTTTGCATCTCGGCTTTAAATCTAAAACGTTCGTCCTCACTCATTCCCCCTTCTTTTTCCTTAATTTGAATATCGGCCCACACCTCATCACGAACAGCTCGCAAAGTGATTTTACCGTGCTCCAGTTTCTCCTTAGCTATCTTAATAAGCATCTCTCGTCTTTCTGAAGTAAGCTCAGGGAAGAAAACACGAACACCCTTTTCATCTGTTTTGAGTGATACTCCGAGATTTGCCACAGTGATGGCCTTCTCCACTGCTTTTACTTGTGAAGCATCCCAAGGGGTAACCAAAAGTGACTTGGGATCAGCTATAGATACTGAGCCAACTTGGTTTAAGGGTAGACGCTGGCCGTAACTCTCAACCACAATACCATCTAAAAGCTGAGGTGAAGCCATACCAGTCCTAATACCAAGATACTCTTTTTTGATCCAGTCCTCTGTCTCCTTAATCTTATTCTTTAGTTTTGTAAAATCGTATTGCATATTTTTTGTTATTAAGGAAGCAAATATTGTTTGAATTTTTTAGCGCGTAGGACCCACCCGTACTCGGGAAGGGTAAAGCGTAAAAAATTTAAATGATATTTGATTCCAAACTACTAAACTAGCTTACCTATTATAGCACAACCACCTCGGCTCACAAAGCTTCGCCACTCCTCCTTAGAAAAGGAGGAGATTGATGGAATTTCATACTGTTATTGCCAAATGTTCCAAAATCACTTTTATGGAAGGAGCTTCATCATTTAAGTAACTGATGGCTTTTTCTATTTCCTTTATTACAGACAAATCCTTATTTTTTTCCTGGCTTAAAACTTTTTCAATATTTTTTACAAAACTAATAGCGTCACTTTTTGTCAGCTTTTCGTCCTTAATATCCTTCAGAATTTTAGCCGTTATTTCTAATCTCTTCCCTACTTTAGCTTGTAAAAATTCTTTTGAGCTGTGACCAAGGTCTCTCCTTGAGGAGGAGTCTGCGACGGGAAAGGTGAGTCCTTGGTTTCCAAAAATTAGTCTCGACTTCAAGGTTGGTAATAATTCTGTCCCCGCCGGTAAAAGTAAGAAAAAAACAGTATCCGCTCGTGGTTCTTCAAAAATCTTTAACAAAGAGTTCTGGGCTCCTTTGGTCATAAAATTCGCGGAAATCACAAAAACTTTCTTATCATATTTTACCGGTAATTTCAGGTGTGACTCATTTAGATCACGACTATTATCAATTTTGAAAACATTGAAATCCCCTTGCCAGAAATCTGGATTATTCGAAATAGGGAATTTTAAATCTTTAATTAAAAAATCACTCAGCTCCTCCCAGACTTTCTTTTGTTCACCCAGCAAGGCGTAAGCATGATGTAGCTTCCCTGTCTTTTTATATATTTCCCGTATCTGCTTCATAAAAATAGTATAGCACAACCTCTCCAGCCACCTAAACTGAATTTTCCCAGCTAAAAACCTAGCTCATATCTCACCATGGTGAGATTATGGTTTTTCCACAGCATAGATATTCGCTATCTCATCTGCAGTTAAAGCTCGATTATAAATACGTACGTTATCAATAGAACCATGAATATCCCCACTTCCTCTATACAAACCAATTAGTGCCGGTAAATTTGAATTTGTAACATTACCAGAATAAGAATCTGGAGTTCCTGCTTCTCCATCTACATAAATATTTAACGTGCTACCGTTATAGACCCCAACAACATGATGCCAATAATTAAGTGACGGGGAAGAAATGTGGGCGAGATTAGCATTATAAGCATTAATCATGAAACTGAGCTGACCGTTATACATAAAAACAGCCCAGCCATCATTAAATTGATTACTGGTTGTTTTATGAATAAATGTATCCCACCCATTTCCATCCAAATCTATAATGTTCATCCAAAATGAAACAGATAATTGATTAGTAACATATAATTGACCGTTACTTCCTAAAGAAATATAATCTCCGCCTCCATCAAAGGCATAAGCGGTATTAGCAATTCCTTTAACACCAGTAGTAAGAGCAGTATCACCATAGAGAGTACCATTGCTACTACCCACCGAATCAAGGGCATTACCATCAAATGACCAGTAAGAGATTAATCCGCTTGTGGAAATAGCGTTACCAAATCCGATATTGACTCCTAGCTCAGCATCAGAAGCGAGGAGAACTATTTTATTAGCCGTATCCTTCATCACCATATATCCACTCCCCGTTGAAGTCGCCTGGGGATCAGTGGGAATAGCGGTGAGATAGGTAGGCACTAAGGGTGAGAGGTCTACGAGGTCAGTACAGGTGACACTGTGAGTGGTGGTACCGGTACCGGTATTACAGATTTCGGTTAGAGTAGTAGTAACAGAGTCTGGATAGGAGCGGTTATCGATATAGTACTGTTGTAAAGCTTTGTTGATTTCTCCTAGGTTCATCTTCCTTTGGGTATTACGGACCGTGGCTAACTGACGGCCAGGGTTGATAGCTACTATCACTATACCAGCGAGGATGGCGATGACTCCGACAACGAGGAGGATTTCGAGTAATGTAAAACCTTGATTTCTGGTTTTGTCTGGTGTGAGCTCTGACATGGGGATAGTATACTAGAGGTCACCCACCCCGACAAGGGTTAAACATAAATCCACTCTATACTCTCTTTGACTAAAGATGGATAAGATCTCACCATGGTGAGATTATGTATTACCAATCAAACAAAAAAATTTACATAATGTGACCTCCTCTTAAGTAGGGTTTAGCTAATTTTAAGATAATAAGTTTATTTTTTAAACCAATAGACTTTACATAATTAAGAAAGTCATGAGGTAAAGGTGATG
The DNA here is from genome assembly GCA_964580125.1 of uncultured Candidatus Saccharibacteria bacterium. Taxonomy (GTDB): domain Bacteria; phylum Patescibacteriota; class Minisyncoccia; order Phycocordibacterales; family GWA1-40-21; genus CAIJXO01. Next base: position 3,818 of record CAZOJH010000019.1, read on the forward strand.
GTCCAACCCAGACACTTTTCTGAATCATTATATAATTAAATCTTCTTAGTTGAGATCTGAACCAATCTCTCTCACTTCTCTTATTAAAAGGGATATCATACATCACAATCTGATTTTTGGGAGCGGTGATAGCAAAGTTAAAATCAAAATGCTTATGTAGAGAATAAATCTTCTTAGGATTTTTTGATTCAGTAACTTTATTTTCTTTTGAAAACAATACTGGCAAACCAAAAGCCCCAACAGTGACCCCTTTATATTTTAGATGTCTATTCATAACAGTATTATATCACTAATTTAAAATCTCACCATGGTGAGATATGCACAACACCGTTTGTATTAACGACGAACGCAAGGAGAAGATATTTCTAATTAATATATTTAATAAACAAAAGAGCCCCGACGAGAGCGGAGGGCTCTTTGTGTCAGGACTCGTGATCCCCACGTGACCTCATTCCATTGACGGCACTGGTGGATCATTCCACTTGCAGGTGTTGATGTAGGTAGCAACCACTAGAATATCCGCCAAACAAAGATCATAGTCAAACCGGTCGGTCTTAACCTCCAGAGTCACCCACTGTGCCCCAGTGGGCATAGCCGAATCGTTCACCAAGCCCAGGAGACACACGAGATTCCTGCGCCGCGGGCCCTTTGCAGTATCTATCGCTTTTTGCAGATATTGCTTAGCTGTCATCTTTACTCCCCTTGGCCATCAGGCCTGTTTGTAACACACGTGTACAACCGTTCTAAATCAAGACTAGAACAAGTCTAAATAAAAATCAAGGAGAAAACTAACGTTTTGCTATAATAGACTTTTTGTAGACGTCCAGGTGGTCTAGGGCAATACCGGTTCCTTTGGCTACGCAGTACATTGGGTCTTTGGCTACGGCTGCTTTAACACCCGTACGGCGGAAAACTAATTCCGCCATATTGCGAAGCTGTGAAGATCCACCGGTCAAAATTATGCCTTGATCAATTATGTCAGCGGCAAGTTCGGGTGGAGTCTCTTGAAGAACATCCTTGATTGCCTTAATCATATCCCGTAGCTCCTTAGCAATAGCCTTTACAATTTCATTTGTTTTTATTTCCGCGGTTCGAGGTAAACCAGACAAAAAGTCTCGACCCTTGATGGTCATGGTCAGTTCTTCTTCCATTGGTACCGCTGATCCCACATTTATTTTGATCTCCTCGGCGGTTTTATCCCCAATAGCTAAGTTAAAAGTTTTCTTAATATAATCCGTAATAGCATAATCAATTTTATTACCGGCACATTTTACAGAAGTAGATGACACAATTCCACCCAAAGAAATTACCGCCACATCCGTGGTTCCACCACCAATATCCACTACCATATGACCCATTGGTTCCTGAATGGGAATCCCCGCCCCAATAGCGGCTAAAATAGGTTCCTTGACCACATAGGCGTTTTTTGCCCCTGCTTTCATAGCTGCCTCAATCACCGCTCGGCGCTCAGTAGAGGTTACTCCGGCTGGCACAGACAACATCACTTCTGGCTTAAATAGGTTCCATTTGCCAAGCGCTTTATCAATAAAATAGCGAAGCATGGCCTCAGTCACGCGGTAGTCAGCAATCACTCCATCCTTCATTGGCCGGTAAGCAATAATGCTATCTGGTGTCTTACCAATCATTTTCTTGGCTTCCACCCCCACAGCCAATATCTTGTTATCCTGTTCAGAGACGGCTACTACTGATGGTTCAAAAAGGACAACTCCTTTGCCTGGTAAGAAGACCAGAGTGGTAGTAGTACCAAGATCAATTCCGATTTTTTTAACGAAAAATGACATACATCCACATATTAAACTTTTTAGCGCTTTTTGCAAATTTACAATCCAGCTGTGGATAACTTCCTGTTTACTTATTTATAGCATATATGCTATACTCTAACCCATATTAGATTAACAAAATTATTTTATGTCAGATACATTATCAAACATTGGTCACCTTATTAAGGAACTCAGAGAGAGACGCAATATTACTCAAGCTGAGTTCGCAGAAAAACTGGGGACCACTCAGAGCGCAATTGCTAGAGTAGAAAGCGGAGAACAAAATCTTACAACAGAGATGATTTCAAAAATCAGTGACGCTCTCGGCCGAGAGATAGTCAGCCTCTCAACTGGAGCGATGAATTTTGAAATTGAAGGCGGACACAAACTAGCGGGTACAGTAATAACCAAGACTTCTAAGAATGGAGCGATGGGTGTAATCTGTGCTTCCCTACTCAATAAAGCCAAGACTGTAATCAAGAATGTCCCAAAGATTGAAGAGGTCTACCGAATGATTGAAGTTCTTCAGAGTATAAATGTATCGGTTAAATGGGTTAACAATGATCTCGAAATTGATCCAGGAAAAATTAACTTAAAAACTCTAAACAAAGAATCAGCCGAAAAAACCAGGAGTATTATCATGCTTATCGGCCCCTTAATTCATTTGTTTAAAAAGTTTTCCCTGCCACAGTCTGGTGGTTGTAAACTAGGTGCGAGGACCGTCACTCCTCACTTCTTTGCCCTAGAAAATTTCGGCATAAAAATCGAAACTAAATCAAAAAGTTATGAGATATCCGCTGAAAAATTAGTCCCAGCCGAATTTCCCCTCTATGAGAGTGGCGATACAGTGACGGAAAATACGATCATGGCGGCCGCTTTGGTCCCCGGCAAGACCGTTATAAAGTTTGCATCAGCTAATTATATGGTACAGGATGTCTGTTTTTTCCTAGAAAAATGCGGTGTTAAAATTGAAGGGATAGGTACCACTACTGTCACAGTCTACGGTGTAAAGGAAATAAATTTACCAGTTACTTATTATCTAGCTGAAGATCCGATAGATTCAATGTTTTTCATCGCCGCAGGTATTGTCACAAATTCTGCAATTGAGATAAAGAGGTGCCCGATTGATTTTCTGGAAATTGAATTATTAAAATTAGAAAAGATGGGTTTAAAATACCGCAAATCTAAAACCTATAAGGCTCTGAACGGCCAGGCTAATTTAGTAGATTTAAAAATATTTCCTTCCAAACTAAAAGCGCTGGAAGAAAAAATAGAGTGCCGGCCATACCCCGGACTAAACATGGATAATCTCCCCTTCTTTGCTATCATTGCCACTCAGGCGGAAGGAACTACTCTGATTCATGACTGGCCATATGAGAAGAGGGCTATTCACATCAAGGATATTGATAAACTAGGGGCGGATACTAACTTGGCTGATCCACACCGTCTGTTTGTAACTGGAATAACTAAGTTAAAACCAGCTGAAGTGATATGCCCACCGGCTCTTAGACCGGCCGCGATACTTTTGATCGGGATGCTCGGCGCCAAGGGTAGATCAACTCTTAGAAATGTCTACAGCATCAACCGTGGTTATGAAGAAATCACCGAAAGACTTAACGCTCTAGGGGCTAAGGTAAAAATTCTGCGCGAATAAATATCCATTGAAATATTTGTCAAATTGTGTCACTATATAGGTCAAATGAAATTGATTCGCGTTATCCCTATATCGCGCGGTATAAATAAGGAAAACCTGTCATATTTTACGGCTTCCGAGGTTACTACTGGTTCCATAGTCAAGGTTCCACTCCGAAAAAAAACAGTGCCGGCTATTGTGATATCCGTGGAAGATATAGCTGATACCAAGGCGGAGATTAAAAATGCCACTTTTGAAACGAGAAAGGTTGAAAAGATAAAATCCTCCCCTCTTCTCTTACCAGAGTTTATAGATTCAATTACTGAATCTGCCTTATATTTTGCTTCTACCTCTGGTAGCATTTTGCACTCGATAGTTCCCAAAACAATTATTGAGGAAGCAGAAAAGGTTAAGGTTAGTATTAAAAATTTAAAGAATACCCGAGTCCACGAAAAACTAGTTATTCAATGTAACGACGAAGAAAGATACGCCACATATAAGAGTTTGATCAGAGAAGAGTTTGCCAAGGGCTATTCGGTTTTCTTCTGTCTACCTACTATTCAGGACATAAAGAGAGCTCATGAAAAGTTATCCAAAGGAATTGAACAATATACCTTTGTCCTGCATGGACTTTTGAGTAAAAAAGAACAGATTGAGCAGTGGAATAATGCCACCAATGAAGAGCACCCTTCTTTGATTATTTCTACTGGCTCATTCCTTGGTATACCAAGGAATGACATTGGTACCATAATTGTGGATAAGGAAAACACTAGATCATATAAGGGACAAACCAGGCCATTTATTGATATTAGAATTTTTGCTGAAACCTTAGCCGAA
>CAZOJH010000020.1:0-7811 GCA_964580125.1 uncultured Candidatus Saccharibacteria bacterium
GGCGGTTAGCTCAGTTGGTAGAGCGCTTCATTGACGTTGAAGATGTCAGGGGTTCAAATCCCTTACCGCCCACAAATTAATTTTTAAAGGCGCCGTCCTTGCGGATAGCGCCTCTGTTGTGTACACGTGTTGAACTCTCAGTTGGGGATGACATCGTAGAGGTGAGCCAGCTCTTCGGCTGCCCTCCTTTCGCTTTCCGCTCTCTGGTTGGCCACAACCTTTGTCTCGCGAAGTCTGGTCAGGAAGAAGTTAGACCAGAACTCCCTTGTCACGATTTCCTTCTGGTTGAATCCAGGTTTCAGGAAACCGTATGGGCTGTAGGTATGGTTGTCTCCGCCCCATAGGTGACGTACCTGGACGACTTTGTCCTTCACAATGATTGGGACGCCCTCGGCACTCTGTCCTGCTGGTTCGGTTGTGATCTGCACCCACATTCTGTGCGGGGAGGACACGACCTTCGTCGCTTTGTCGAAGATGATCGAGACGTGAGCCATGACTCCCGGTAGATCGAGTGATTGGAGACCGTCAAGAACCGGTATGATGCAGTGTTCGGTTGCCGGTAATGACGTGCCATCGCGGTCAATAATAACCCACCCATCGAGGATCGTCGGGTCGTAAAGACCATCTGGATTCTCTGGTGTGTGCCAGAACGGCAGGCTGTGGTGGCTAGAGTAGGTGGCGACTTTCATGTCATCTGTTCCTTTCTCTGAGTTTCAAGTTGCACTTGCTATCTGATTTAAGGTTAGCAGATATCAATATAGTGTCAATACACTCTAATTTTTCAAATACCGGTAGATATCCTCGGTGGCTTTGACGGCGTCACCAACGGCGATGTTGTTTTGGCGGTAGAGACCATCCGTACAGTCACCAGCCGCCCAGATACCAGGCGTATTAGTCTTTTGATTTTTGGGATCAATGATTATTTCTTCTCGTTCATTTAGCTCTACCAGGCCATGTTCGATAAAATCCACGGACGGGTTTGAGCCAATCTCTACAAATATACCACTGACTGGTAATTCAATTATTTCTCCAGTTTTTTTGTCTTTATAGACGATAGCGCTTACAAACTTATCACCTTTAATTTCCAGCATCTCTACATTAGTAATCCCTTTAACTTTTGGATTGGCCAGTACTTTCTCCATCATCATTGGTTCGGCTTTGAAATCACTGCGCTGGATGATAGTGACACTTCTCACATAAGCGGCTAGCTGAGCAGCTGATTCAAAGGCACTATTACCGCCACCAATCACTGCTACGTCCATATCCCCGTACATTGGTCCATCACAGGAAGCACAGTAGGTAATACCTTTTCCCTCGTATTCTTCCGCTCCTTTAATCTGTATTTTTTTTCGAATATTGCCAGTAGTGATTAGAATGGTTTTGGCTTCATAATTACCTTTATCAGTCTTGATATTAAAAATATCACTTTTCTTGGTAATATTGGTTACCGTTTCCTTTTCTTTGATTAAAATATCCTTAGAATAATGTTTTAAATGTTTTTCTAGACGCTGATGGAGTTCTTCACCGGAAACTGAAATATCACCAATCCAGTTTTGGATTTCTTGAGAGACAGCGCTTTGGCCACGGAAACCTTCAGTTATTAAAATAGCTTTGATTTTTTTACGAGCGGAATAAACACCGGCCGCCACGCCACCTGGCCCCCCACCGATAATTGCTAAATCAAATATTTCTGCCATTAGTGTATTTTACAATAAAAACCAAAATTAAAACAGGGTGAACTTTAGCTTTTTCTTAGCACGATAATAATTTTGTCGTCACAAAATTATTTCTCTACTCCCTCAGTTTCTTGCTAGAAACTTCAGTCCGTAAGGCACGAAAAAGCAAAAGTTCACCCTGTTTTCTCTACTTCTTCTGTCTCCTTAGAAAAGCTGGAACAGCACCCCAGTCACTATCATCGTCAAAATCATTTTTGAGTGGCTTTTTATCCTCAGCCGGTTGGTTGGTCTGAATTTCCACTTTTGTTTCCTTCTCTACCGTGTTTCCGCCAAAGCCACCAAATAACTTACCTTTCTTCTCTTCCTCTTTAGGAGTAACTATGCTCTGGAAAAGGGACTTCTTGCTAGAAAGATCGGAAAAACCAGAAGCAATGACGGTGATTTTTAATTCATTCTTTTTTAATCTCTCATCGTGAACAGTACCAAAGATAACCTTGGCATTTGGATCAATGGACTCAGTGATAAGCTTGGCGGCGTCTTGAATTTCAAACATCGTGAGGTCATCCCCGCCAGCAATAGAGAAAAGTACGCCCTTAGCCCCAGCAATAGAAAGTTCAAGGAGGGGAGAACTAATAGCCAGCTTGGCTGCTTCAATTGCTCTGTTTTCACCACCAGCAATACCGATACCCATAAGGGCGGAACCAGCATTTTCCATAACTGCTCTAATGTCCGCAAAGTCAGTGTTGATAATTCCCGGCATAGTAATCAAATCAGAGATACCCTCCACGGCCTGCTTTAGAATATCATCACACATGGCAAATGCCTGCTTGGCGGTAGTTTCTCTGGAAATAGTAGAAAGTAGGCGGTCATTAGGAATAATAATCAAGGCGTCCACAGCCTTGCGGAGTTCCTCCAGGCTTTGTTCCGCAATTTTCATCCGTTGAATTCCTTCAAAGAAAAACGGTTTGGTCACCACAGCTACCGTAAGTATTCCCATCTCCTTAGCGATCTTGGAAATTAAAGGCGAAGCACCAGAACCAGTACCCCCACCCGCACCATAGGCAATAAAAACCATGTCAGCTCCCTTAAGGGCTTCCTGAATTTCTTCTTTAGTTTCTTCCGCTGCTCTTTTTCCTAATTCTGGATTCATTCCCGTGCCGAGACCCTTGGTTAGGTTTTTACCGATGTGAATTTTTTTTGTCGCCAGGGAGTTGTGTAGATCTTGAGCATCAGTATTTATAGCAATAAACTCTACTCCTTTCACTTTGGAGTTTATCATGTGGTTGGTAGCATTCTTACCAGAACCGCCGCAACCGATAACTTTTATTCGAGCAAATGCTTCTACCTCTGGTTTTATTTGTGGCATAATGAAATATGGCTGAATCTTTTTCAGCAGATTAAGAAACTAATAAATTATTAACTATCCTAACGGAATAATAGCAAAAATAGTTTTTTAAGGCAAGAACTGTCTAAGCCAAGCAAATAACCTTTTAATTAGCCCAATTAGGCCACGAGAGCTTATTCCTTGACCGTTTGGCGCACCAAAAGAAGTCTCCTCACTATTAGATAATCCCCAGACACAAAGGCCATAGGCCACTGACCAAGACGAGTCTTTTATTTCACAGTTTTTAATACTAGTCGTAAAATTCATGGAGCCAAGTTTTGAGGGTAATTTTAGAGTGGCTCGGGCCAAATCTTCAATAGTGGAGACGCCAGAAGAACCACCGGTTAGAATAATACCGGCCGGTAATAATCCACTTCGGCCAAGTTTTTTCAAATGAGATTCAATTAAATCAAAAATATCCGAGAGACGAGCCAAAATTATTTCCTCCAATCTTTTTTTAGGATAATCAAAACCTTTATCGGTATTCAGTTTTAAATTTTCCGCTTCTTCGATTGGGATTTTCAAACCCAAAGCAATATCATTGGTAATGTCTGTACCACCGATAGGGAAGACCTCAAGAGAGATTGGCATGTTATTTTCAAAGACTACTATTGAAACCGTTTCCGAACCTATATTTGCTAAAACACAGCCGGCAATTTTTTGGGTTTTATTTAAAATGGCGATACTGCCAGCTAAAGGAGAAGCCATAATGTTGGTAACCTCAATTCCTATGTCTTCAACCGTAGCAATCAGATCATTTAGGTGGTGCTCCAGGCAGGTGACAAACAAAGCCTTTACCTCAAATTTGATTCCTTTCATGCCCACCGGTCGGCCCAGGACTACCCGCCCGTCTATTTTGTAGGAAATAGGGATGGTGTGGACTATCTTTTTGTTAATAGAATTATTTGTCGATATTTCACTTTCTGCGACGGATAAAACGCTTTTTACATCTAGCTCCGTTATTTCTGAATCAGCTTGGGAGATGATAATTGAGCCATGGGAGACCACACTCCCAACCCCAATCCCGCCGATAGAGAGGTAGACTTTTTTGATTTTAATACCGGATGTTCTTTCTGCTTCAGCTATAGCCAGCCGGAGGCTATTTTGAGTGTCACTAGAATTTATAATATAGCCATGGCGTAAGCCTTTGGATTCAGCAAAACCTGTGCCGATTACCTTAAAAGAAGTTTTACCTTCTTCTCTGACACTTTCCGCTACCACAATTTTAATCTGGTAGGTTCCAATATCTATTCCAACTGCAATGTTTTTTGCCATGACAATTAATAATTACTTGTCATATTATATAACAAAAAGAAATTACAAGCTAGATATTAAACTTTTGGCGGAAGTTTCCCTCAAGTTTTTCCATCTTGGGTCCGTGATCATAGCCCTTGAGGTGTACAAGACCATGAATAAAGAGGAAGGTTAGGAAGTTTTCATATGTTCGTTCAAACTTCACCATCTCTTTTTTAGCCACACTTTTGCAGATAAAAATTTCCCCAGATGTCTTGGACAAGGGGAAGCTTAAAATATCAGTTGGTTTATTAATATTCCGATAGATTTTATTTAATTCTTTTATTTTGGCAGGGGAAGTAAAAACAAGGCTCAACTCGTATTTAGAGCCAAGGACCGCTTTTTTTATTTGGTCAAATAGAGTTTTAGACATTAAGAACGTTTGTTGTCTGCCATCTTGCCCATTTTGATGAGCTCCATTATTTCTGCCTTACGGCCGAGGTTTTTTAGAGTATTTTTCTTGACTTTATAATGGGAGAGGTCTCGGAGGCTATATCTTTTTGATCTGACCTTAGGCAAAATACCAGAACCCTGCACTTTTTTGGTGAAGCGTCTGATGATCCCGACATTATTTTCGTTGGCGCTGCTTGTAACTTCTACGTTTATCATAGGGTGTAATTTAGCACAAAGGGGATTATTTTACAAGTTTTTTGAGATGCTCCGCCAGATCAGAAATGTTGATTGTTTCTTGGGCCCGGGTAGAAGCATCACGAATCATAATAGTATTATCCATCGCTTCTTTTTTCCCCATAATTAAGATATAGGGGACTTTTAACCTCTCGGCCGTAGCCATCTGGCCACCCATCTTATCTCGGCCTAGAGAGTGACAAACGTAAATATTTTCACGCCTTAAAATATCAATCACTTTTAAGCTTTTATGTTTAGCTTCATCACCGAGCTGAATAAAGAAAACTGACGTCTTTTTGATTTTTGGTAGCTGTCTCTTTTCAAAATCACTTTTGAAACTTATTTTTATCCCGATTATTGGCACATCTTTTTTGAAGCCAAGTTTTTTACAGGCCAAATCACTTCTAAAACCAACCGCCAATGATTCATCAGCCACCTTTGGATTCTCCGATTTTTGTTTTATCTCAAAAACAGTGCCCGAAGAATAACGCCGATCAGAGACTAAACAGTCATTTATTTTGTAGGGGATATCTAAACTTTCCAAATACTCCAGGACTTCCTTAAAATGTTCTCGGCTTTCATCAGACAGACAGCCGATTGATTTGGGGGCGTCTTCTTTTAATAGGCAACATTTTTCATTCTGACAATTCAAAACTAGGAAGGGATCCTTTTTAAATTCCTGACGACAGTGAGCTTGCATACTATTAATATTTTTACGAAAATAGGCAGTGAGCTCCCTTGTGAACCTGTTACTTGACTCCTTGTCTCCTAGACTATTTATCTCGACATATAAATTTTTCAAATCATTATCCTCTAATATGGCGAGTGCCGTTTTGATAATGATGGCCTCAGCAATACTTTTTGGCGAGCCGATAATTTCCAGACCAATTTTTCTGTGTTTGCCCTGATTTTTTTCTACCGCTTCATTTATAAAACCATTATAGGTAATCATCACTGGCTGAGGCATGGTGGCCATGTTGGTATTAAAATAGGTTCTAAGTAGGGCGGCTTTTTCTTCAGCGGTGTTCTCTATCTTTTCATTAATACCAATTATAGTTATAGGTTCGCCTTCCTTTAGGGCTTTAGCTTTATCACGATCTTCCTTTTCGATTTTTGGTATTTCAATCGGGATAAAACCGTAATAGACGGCCGCTTCCGTGCTCTTATCAATATTTTTTAAATCTAGAAATTTTGACTCTTTTGATGCCTTTTTGTTTATCATAAATTTATTAACTTACTTGACCTTGGAAAACCTCCATCTTGTTTAAAGGTAAGAGTCTCAAGAACGGTCGACCAGAAAACAACTCTCTTTTGACCGGTCCCCAAATTCTAGAATCAGAGCTCAATGCTCGATTGTCACCCAAAACATAATATTCACCGGCTTTTAAGGTGACGACACTGTTTGGTCTTGGTGTTCCTTGTTTGTCTAACTTAACATATGGCTCAGCCAAGACAAATTTATTAGTATCAGTCAGACAATCTGGTTTGCAGATGGTGACAACGTTATTGTTTATCTCTATTGTCTCGCCCGGTAGTCCAACCACTCTTTTAATAAAGAACTTTTTAATGTCTACTGGGTAATGAAAGATTACCACTTCACCTCTTTGTGGGTCACGTAGGTTATAGGTAAGCTCGTCCACAATCAAATATTGACCATTGGCTAAGGTATCATCCATGGCTGGCCCGCTGACCAAAAACGGCTGGGCGATATAGGTTCGAAAAGGAATGACAATAATGAGTGAAACAATCACTATTTGTATCAACTCGCCCCAAAAGCTGTGGCGAAATTTATTAAACGCTCCCTCCTTTTTTATTTCCTCTTCCATTTGAGGCATTGTATTACATAATCACGTTTGACACAATAGAAATACGACTGCTATAATATTTTTATGATTAAAAATTATATAGTGGTGGGCCTGGGAAATCCGGGGGAAGAATATGTGGAGACTAGGCATAACGTGGGGCGGATGGTTCTGGACGCTTTTAAAAAAACTCACGATCTTAAAGATTGGCAAATGGATCCAAAATTAAAGTCCCTAAAGATAGAAGCCAAAGTAGGGAAGAGCAAAGCCTTGTTTTTAAAGCCGGAAACTTTTATGAATAAGTCTGGTGACGCCGTAAAGTCCTTAGTAAAAAGTAAAAAGATAGCTGAGACTCTCATCGTAATTCATGACGACCTCGATTTACCGCTTGGCAAGATAAAAATCTCTTTTGCTAAGAGTTCGGGGGGACACAAAGGAGTAGAATCCATTATGCGCGCTATCAAGACGGAAGATTTTATCCGCTTGCGTTTGGGAATCTCGGCCGAGACCGCTTCGGGGAAAATAAAAAAGCCCCAGGGAGAAGAAAAAGTGATTGATACTATACTTGGAGATTTTAAAGAGAAAGAGACTACTGAATTAAAAAAGACAATAAAAAAAGCCGTTACTGCCCTAGAGCTCATCATCACCGAAGGTCGGGAAAGAGCCACTAGTATGCTTGGTACTATTTAGAAAGCATACTATAATAACTCGATGTCAAAGATGGCACTGAAGAAAATAAATTCCCGAGGTTTTACATTACTCGAAATCCTCCTTGTTGTCGGTATCATCGCCATCCTCGCCGGTATTGTAATCGTCGCTATCAACCCCGGCCGTCAGTTAGCCACGGTCCGTAATGCGGAACGTAAGTCTGATATCAAACAGATTAGTAACGCCGTCCAACAGTACTATATAGATGAAAACAGCTATCCAACCTCCATTTCCACTACCTTAACGGAAATCTGTGATACTGGAACTGGTACTACCACTCATAGTGTAGATTGTGACGGTTTAATAGACTTATCCACCCTG
>CAZOJH010000021.1:0-2424 GCA_964580125.1 uncultured Candidatus Saccharibacteria bacterium
AATGTTATACTCACCATATGAACCATGACCAACCAAAAAGCGAGGCGGAGATACAGGTGGAGAGAAATAGAGAAATAGTCTCACTGGCCAGAGAATTGAGTGAGAGCGGTGAGGTTTTTCCATTTACAGGAATTGATCCGGAAGCCTACTTGAGGATAAAAGCCTCTGATGATGAGTACCCAGGTATGACTACTCCGATAGACGAAATAATTAGGAGGTGCCAAGTTGAAGGGGTAAAAGTTGTTCTTGGCAAGAATCCAGATAGTGGTAATGTTTTTATACTTCCTGCCAGAAGTGAGAACCTCGAGGACGATTGTCTAATACCCAAGACATTACAGGTAGTCGAAGGTATGGATTCTAGAGTTAGAGAACTGATTTTAAAAGACAGAACAAGATTTCAGTAGGTTTATTTACTATCCAAAGCTAATTTAATCAAATGGTCTAAAAAGTCCGGCAGAGAACAACCGACAGCCTTTAGGGATTTAGGCAGCAGGGATTCACTGGTCAGACCCGGTAAAGTATTTGTCTCCAAAATGTAAATCCCCCGCTTGGGATGAATAATAAAGTCTGAACGAGAATAGTGTCTGAGTCCGAGCGCCTTATGGGCTTCCTTGGCCATCTTTTCGATTTCCCTTTTTTCTTTATCCGTAAAATTACCAGGACATATTTCTTGTGATTGACCACCGTATTTAGCCTGATAGTCAAAGAAGGTGGACTCAGCTGGCTTTCTTATTTCTACTGGCATAAGTGAATAAACTGCTTCATCTCTAAAATTATCTACCACTCCACATGTGGCCTCCTTGCCGGCAATAAATTCCTCAATCAAGGCTTGATTAGAATATTTTAAGGCGTCAGCAACTGCTAATTCTAGGTCAGCCAATGTTTTAGCAATGGCCGTACCGACTGATGAGCCGCCGGAAACAGGCTTAACTACTACAGGCATCGGAAAAGATTTGAATAATTTTAATATTTCAGCGGGTGAATTATCTCCCCTTAAAATAGTAGTGTGAAGTGGGGTCTTCAGATTATTATTTTTATAGACCTTTTTAGATAGGACTTTGTTCATCCCTACCGCTGAGGCTAGAGCCGTTGATCCAGTATATGGAATAGCAAAATAATCCAAAAGTTTCTGGACGGTACCATCCTCACCATATGATCCGTGCAGGGCATTAAAAACAACATCAACACGCTTAAAAACGTTCTCCGGTAAAATAGGTACGCCTAAATAATTCCAGGTCCCCTCCTTATCAATAAAAATATCAAATACTTCATACCGGTCAGTCAAACAATCCATAACTGATTTTCCAGTTTTTAATGACACTTCATATTCACTAGACGGACCACCCCGAAGTACTCCTACCTTTTTCTTAATCATGCATAAATTATATCATAATGGTATCTATATTCAAAAATTTTAAGACCCACAGGATGGTGCACAGAGTGTGCGTCCCGTGGGTCTTTCTTTTCTCCTTGAGAGTTCGATCATCATGGTCTGAGCCAGTTCAGCATCGTCATGGTGTAGTAACCATGAGCGCAGAGTCCGAGCACGAGCCCGATAGCCAGCAGAGCTGCTATCAGATGATTCTGTACTGGACGGCGCCGGTAACGTTCTGGGATGTCCTGCATGATGTGTACCCTTTCTTGTGCAACCACAGCTTATTCCGTGATTTTCTGCTGTATACTATACACCTATTCTAAAGACAAGTCAATCATATTTATTAACTAATTTGAACCTATATAATGAGCCTTTTTGACCGATGATACTTTATCGCAAAACGGTGTGCTTCATTATTTATCTGAAGAATTTCTTTTTTATATTTATTCGCCACAATCTCGTCTCCAATTATGACTTTAGGCTGATGCTTTTCATCCTTAGTGACAGCAATTAGGTCTACCAAGGCTAGGCCTTTGTGAATACCCAAGGCCGAGCCTTGGTACACACGTTTAGCCGTGTTTAACTGGGCTAAACCCCCATCTAGAACAATTAGGTTTGGCCATGGCCAGTCTGCATGTTTTAATCTTCGTTCCAAAATCTCAGCCAAAGCACCAATATCATTACCGCTACTATTTCTGATTTTAAATTTGCGGTAGTCACTTTTTTTAAATTCACCGTTTTCCATTACCACCATCACCCCCACATTATTAGTACCAGATAGGTGGGCCACGTCATAAGATTCTATGCGGAATGATTCTTTAGGTCCTGACCTTTTCCCATCATCCTCACTTTTTATCAGTGCCACGTCCTGAATATGATTCAAAGAAAATATTTTATTTCTCGCCTGTGCCGCCTTTTCATATTCGCCTCTTTTGGCGAATACATTCATTTCTCCTCTTAAATTACGAACAATCTGGCCTTTTTTACCTTCAAAAAACAGTTTGATATTTCTGATGACTCTTAGATAATCGTTTTTACTAATAGTACCA
>CAZOJH010000021.1:2434-6470 GCA_964580125.1 uncultured Candidatus Saccharibacteria bacterium
GCTCCTGTCCGTCCCGGAGTGCCGACAGCGCGTGTACCAGCACAAACACCAGGGCAAAGACCAATTTGATAATTAAAGCAGGGATGACCAGAAAGAGGCGTGCAGCGGTCGCGAAACTGAAATATGTGCCGAACTATTTTTAAGGCACTTTTCAAAGCTGTACTATTTGTAAACGGCCCAAATTTATTTTTAATGATATATGGCAGACCTTTCTCAATTTCTCTTCCTCTAGCAATCAGCACTCGTGGCCAATTCTCTTTTGTAATAACCACGTAATTAAAACTTTTATTATCTTTCTCTTTGGTATTATACTTAGGTTGATGTTTTTTAATTAAATTTGCCTCTAAAATTATAGCCTCCAAGACTGAGTCAGTTTTAATATAATCAATTTTATTAGCTTTAAATAGTAAGTCCACCAGCAACGGTCCTCTGGTACTTATCAAATCACTTGAAAAATAACTTCTTACTCTATCCTTCAATGAGGTTGCCTTACCAACATATAGAATATCCTTATTAGATTTAAATAGATAAACACCTGGTTTACCTGGTAAATGATATTTTTTTAAGTCTTGACTTCTTATCATAATGTTGTTATCTTACAAGCCGAAGTTCTTTTGTCAACCCTAGTCACAGAGGAGGGTCCAGAATGTTGAGTCATGTTCTCGTCATCGCCTTGGCAACGGCAGGTACGGTCGTCTTGATCGAACTTCTCAGGTTCATCGGGGATCAAGTATACAAACGAATCCCCGATCCCGAACTGCAGGTTAGACGTGCGTTTGGAGTAGCCTCGGGCTACAACCCACCACGGCATCGTGACCGGATTGTCATCCCCTTGGCAATAAAAACGTTCCTTGTGGTCTTCTTCTTCACCCTTGCCTACCTGGTTTATCGTTATTAAACAGCCAGCCCTCAGCACTCACGCCGCCCATTGGACATGGGCGGCGAAACTGTTTTATCTCTTCAAATGCCTTTTTAAATATTTTCCCGTGTAAGATTTTACATTATTAGCAATATCCTCTGGTGTACCTTTAGCCACCACTTCCCCGCCTTTATCTCCACCTTCAGGTCCAATATCAATAACATAGTCCGAACTTTTTATAATGTCCATATTATGCTCAATAATTATGACGGTATTACCGGAGTCCACTAACCGTTCCAAAATTTCAATTAATTTTTTAACATCCTCATAATGCAAACCAATAGTTGGCTCATCTAAAAGATAGACAGTTTTCTGCAGGTGTGGTTTGTACAATTCAGAAGCAATCTTAACGCGCTGAGCCTCTCCGCCGGATAAAGTAGTGGCACTTTGACCAAGCTTCAAATAACCCAGACCCACATCATGCATGGCCTTGAGTCTGTCATATACTGCTGGTAAATTCTCAAAAAATTTCAAGGCTTCTTCAACCGTCATCTCTAGAACCTCATGAATATTCTTTTTCTGATATTTTATTTCCAGAGTTTCCTTAGTAAACCTTTTACCATTACACACATCACAAGGAACATATACCGTGGGCAAGAAATGCATCTCCACCTCAATCATGCCGTTTCCCTCGCAGGCCTCACACCGGCCACCTTTTACGTTGAAGGAGAACCGATTGGCCTTCCAGCCCCGGGCTTTGGCTTCAATACTCATAGCAAACATATCCCGAATATGAGTCCAGGCACCAGTATAAGTGGCGGGATTTGATCTTGGTGTCCGCCCGATTGGTGACTGGTCAATCAAAATCACCCGGCTAACATATTCTGTCCCGGTAAAAGTCTTACAATTATAAACTTCGTTAGTGCGGTGCCGTTTAGTAAAACGGGCCTCCAGATTTTTATTTATTATTTCATAGACAAAAGATGACTTCCCGGAACCGGATACACCCGTAATAGAGACAATTTTACCCAGCGGGACATCTACATTTAGATTTTTAATATTAAAAATATTACCGCCACGGATTTTAAGGGATCCTTTATCCGCACTTCTCCTTTTTTCTGGAATTTCAATCTTTTTATCACCCCGTAAATAATCTAGAGTAACAGAACCAGAGGAATTAGTCTTTTCCGTCAGGAGTTTGTCTAGATAGCCAGACACAATTATTTCTCCACCGTGTACCCCCGCCCCTGGACCAATATCCACCAAATAGTCTGATGAATAAATTGTATCTTCATCATGCTCCACCACAATGATAGTATTACCTAAATCTCGTAATTCAACTAACGTCTTTATCAATCTGTCATTATCTCGTGAATGTAGACCAATAGTTGGTTCATCCAAAACATACAGGGCACCAACTAAGCCAGAACCGAGCTGGGAGGCTAGTCTGATTCTCTGGGCCTCACCGCCAGAAAGAGTATGCGCCCGTCTATTCAAAGACAGATATTCAATTCCCACATCCATCATGAATTTAAGTCTATCATCAATCTCTTTTACTATTACATTGGAAATTTCTTTTTCTAATTCTGTCAATTTTAAATTATCGAAGAAAATCTTGGCATCAGTAATAGATAGGGCGGTCAAATCCACAATACTTTTACCGTTTAAAAGTACATGTAAGGCTTCCTCACGTAGGCGTGCCCCGTTACAAATATCACACATCTCTTCGCCAAAGAAATGCTTGGTGCCAAGACCGTTACACTCTGGACAAGCGCCATATGGCGAGTTAAAGGAAAACAACCTCGGCTCTATTTCCGGGTAAGAATATCCATCATACGGACACATAAACTTCACGGACATCATTTTTTCTTCCCCGTCAGTCTCAATTTTAAGCAAACCTTTGCTTTCATCTATTGCTTTTTCAATTGCTTCACTTAACCTTTCCTTAGTTGCCAAGAAATTGTCCTTTCCTCCGCCCTTTGAAGACAAAGTTCGGACAGGCTTAAACTCACTGACATAAAATTCGTCCACTAAAACATCGATATTGTGTTTCTTCGTTTTTGACAAGATGATTTGATCTCGTAGTTTCTTCATCACACCATCTATCTTTACCCACTCATAACCCTTACCAAGTAAATCATAGAGAAGTTGATAATATTCACCCTTACGGCCAACAACTACTGGTGAAAATATTTTTACTTTGGTATCTGTATACGGCACACCGAGAACTAACTTAGTATTTTTATCTAGGTTTGTAGAGGTAACTGTTCTAATTATGGTCTCTAGAATCTCTTCATTAGATAATTTCTTAATTTCTCTATCACAAATAAGACAATGTGGCCGGCCGATACGAGCATACAAAATACGCAAATAATCATAAATCTCTGTAATAGTAGCTACTGTCGAACGCGGATTATTGGAGCGAGATTTCTGATCAATAGAAATAGCTGGTGATAAGCCAAGGATTTCATCCACATCTGGCTTCTGCATCTGACGGAGAAACTGCCTAGCGTATGAAGACAAGGACTCAATATAGCGTCTTTGTCCCTCGGCAAAAATAGTATCAAAAGCGAGAGAACTCTTGCCCGAGCCAGATAGCCCCGTAAAAGCAATCATTTTATTTCGAGGCATTTCTACGCTCACATTTTTTAAATTGTGAGTTCGGGCGCCACGAATAATAATTTTTTCATCACCGTTATCAAATTGTACTTTTGTTTTCTTCATTTTAATATTTAAACGCTAAATGTCCCAGCGGTTAACGCTAGGGGGTTCATGTGAATTATATTACACTAGTTTTCTAAAAAGGCAAATCCGAAAAAGATTTAGACAAGACAAGCCCCCGAATCGCACAAAGTGCAAAACGGGGGCAGTGCGAGTTGTCTGGCGGTGCCTCAGCACTTCAACCAACAACCCACGACATACATACCGGTGAGAACGACAATACAGACTACCGGTGCCATTGTTGTGTGCCCCGTGAACCATTCCTCCACCGTGTCGCGGATCCAGTCATTTATGGCAACAAGCATCTTCTCCATGGGCTTACCCTTTCGATGTACATGGTTTCGTATCTGTTTACAAGTATATCATACCTAAATATAAAAGTCAATAATAACTACTTTGTATAGAATTTTAGCCGTTTTTTTATGATCAGGAATTTCTGATCAGAAATTTTTCTGA
>CAZOJH010000021.1:6480-7539 GCA_964580125.1 uncultured Candidatus Saccharibacteria bacterium
ATAGTCCCAAATACTGAAAGTAGAAGAAAACTTACCATAATAAATGTCCATGATTAGACCAAATATGACTACCTCGTTAAAAAGCTTAAAATAATAAAGAATTATTATTGCAAAAAGTACTGTCACCCACCAGGGGCAGGTAATAACAAAGAGAAAGAGTAGAATATCAAGAATTATTCTTTTCATATAAAATACTAAATAAATTATAACACAATTTCCACAAAATTTAACTCGGAAATATTGACCGGGCTTTTGAATAGGACGGTTTGAAATGAGTCAGTTTCTTTAAAATTAATTTTCTCTACAATACCAAATACGTTAGCGGTGATAGCGGGAATAACAATCACATCATTTTCCTTGACCTCTACTTCTCGTGGTAAGAAAATATTAAAATTTCCCCCGCCGGTACCTACTGCTTCTACCGTCGCAGAATTAGTTCCTAAAACCACAGATAGTTTCCTGCCTGGGGTAGAGTAAAGAATCACTTTAGAGGTGCGCGGAAAAACCTCACTTACCTCTCCAATGTAGACGTTGGCATTGGCCACTACCTTATCCCCCACCTTAACATCAAAATCACTGCCAATATCCACAGTAAGCATGTCATACGGGGTTTGCGGTGGTTTTACTAGAATTTTTGCTAAAACACTTTTGGTCTTAATATCCTTGCGACCAAGCAAATCCTTTAAGGTTTCATTCTCAGTTGTGAGGGTGCTGTTTATAGCCATCAAGTTACCCGCCAGGAAAAGCTTTTGTTCCATGGCTAGCCTCTCATTTATTAACACCTGCTTAGATTTAAAATATTCAAAGAAATTTGAATTTAGAATAGAATTTTCTAATTTCCAAATTGGTGAGGCAGTAGAAAAAAGAAAAGAGCGCACGGGTGAAGTAGATATGATAATCATTATTACTATGATAATGATTATAGTAATAAATGATTTCTTTCTTGCACTTCTTTTGCGATCTTCAAAATTACTGCTTTTTAGGGGGTAATTCATCTTCGTTTTCAATTAAGACTTCTTTGAAATCTTCTAAGTTCTCTAAAATTATACCGGTTCCTCG
>CAZOJH010000022.1:0-7513 GCA_964580125.1 uncultured Candidatus Saccharibacteria bacterium
GTATCACAAGGCACTCCAAACGCTTTAGTGTAGGTTCGATTCCTACATCCCCCGCTAAAATTTTACACCTACATCCCTCGCCAACAAAAATAGCCCCGAGTGGGACTATTTTTTGCTTTCTTTATGAAGAGTATTTTTCTTGCACCATTTACAAAACTTCTTGAGCTCGATTTTGCGCTCAACTTTCTTCTTATTCTTTCTGGACCAGTAATTAGTCCTTTTGCAGGTTTTACAGGACAGTTTGATTAATTGATCTTGTGACATATATATATTTGATTAACAGAAAGGAGTATAGCCTACTTTTTAATTAATTGCAACCCTAAAATTTTAGACACAAAAAGACGGTCAGTGGGTATAAACTCCACACTGACCGTCCACATCCAACTCCTGCAAGAGGGGCTTACTTGCCCCGTTCATCTCCGTAGTAGTCATCCCAACCGGAGCCGCGTTCGTCAGCTTCGTGGAACGAAGCCCACGAGAACCAGACGTGGTACCGGCCAGCCGTCAAAGCAAAACCTGTGGCTGGTAGAGTGATGTAATAGGCGGTGGAGGAAACCATCTCTCCTTCCAGACACCTAATGAAACACCCTACGGCTACTTCCCCCTCTGAGGTTTTGGCCTTGATGGTGACGTCACGCTTGACCGTCACAGTTAGGGCAAACAGAGTGTTCACCCCGACCCCGTCAACGCTTGGCAGGATCTCGGTGATATCCGAGTCAGGTGCGAGTACCGTTACTCCCTCGAGCGTTGGAATGACAGTCATGCCAACATCGGTTGTGGTCACTGCGAGACCGGTACCAAGGGTGTAGAGACTGGTCTCATACCCTTCTTCTGTCTGCCTCTGGACCACGAGCTCCCCATAGTAACCGGGAGCAAAGGCATCACCAACGGCGTCCAACGGGAAGTCCAGATAGAACCGACCATTTCTTTCGAAAATGGCACAGAACGTCCCGCCTACCTGGTTGCCGTTTTCATCGCAAGTCCGAACGTTGACCCACTTGACGTCCGCAGGTACCTCAACAGACACTCGGTCCGCCATCGCGATTTTGATCTCTGGGTTCGCTACCAGTAGGGCGCCGTCGTTCTGACCGATGAGGATTAGGGACTTCCAGCCAATGAAGGTGGAATTATTGTCCCTATCGTACATCTGAACGGTCTGGTTGACCTGGTCATGATGACCATCCGCCACGCGGAAGTTCAGAGTCTGGCCAGAGATCGTTGCACAGAGGTCGAGAGCGTTGGTGCCTCCCAGCCAGAGGGAATCTCCACTCCGGCTCAAGACACCATCACCGTAGGTGTCCACGTACACCTGGGTGGACCTTTCCACCAGATACGAGCGCATCGCGGCTCGCGACGTGAGCGGCTGAATCCAGGACTCAACCATTGGAGCCGACCAGACTGACAGGCCGAGACCGCTGGCAACCAGTGCCAGCACGACGAGAGACATCATCTTCTTCATCACTTCGCCTCTTTTCTTTCGTCCTTGTGACTTGTCGCTCAATTCACTCAATACTCACGGACAAGTGCATCCGCACGTCCGTGTACCCCACTGACACCTTTTCCTCCTTCTCTTTCCTCATCTCAGTTGGTGCAAGTCCTGCACCGGGATCAGCCAGGAACTCCCTGGCTTCCGGAGAGACAGTTGTCTTCACCGGAATCATGTCCTTCTCCGCCGGGATGTTGCTTAACATCCAGAAGGCCCCACCAATAAGTAGGGTTGACACGATGAGCACCCACAAGTTTCGCTTCGCCATGGCTTTCCTACCCTTCTTCTTGCTTGAGTTGACAAAGACCAGACACAAAACAAGGAAGCCAACAGGGCCTCCTATCTGGAACAGACTATAGCAAATTACTTGACAAAAGTCAAGGTTAAAGTCTTAGTGTAATTTAAGCCTTAAGATTAGGCCTTACTTGGCAAATACTGCTTACCAAAATGTATATCCGTGTCCGACACGGCCATAATCCACCTTTTGTGTTTACCATCCTGACTAATCCACCTCTTTTCAAAATCGGCTTTATCCATCTTAAACTTTTCCCCATTCCAGGGGTCATTTAAAACCACATTTTTCTTTTGAATGCCCACCACCACCGCATAATGTCCCTGATCCGTATCTGGCTCCATAAAATGCACAATAACCGGTATCTTTTCATTCACGAAATAAGCAACCTCATAAAGTGACGAGCCTTCGTTGGCATAAACATAAAATCCTTCAGAAGTAGCCAGATTAATCATCCGGTAATGCGGTGTGCCAATGTCGTCATTTTTTGGTTTTAACTTTTGGGTCAAATCGTCCTCACTAAAATATTTTCCATAATAGTGAAATATCATCTGTAAGACCACCGGTCCGCAGGAAATGATAGTATTCTGTTGATAATATTTCATCTTTATCATAAATAAAGTATAACAAAATATTTTATAATACACCATCAAAAAATGTAGAAACTAATAGAGCGGGTGTGCTTATTGCACCACCCGCTCTTCAAAACAATTCCCTTTCTTATGTCAGGTCAGCTTCGGCTGAACCTCCACCGGTACGTGATCAAAGGTGATCTGACGGTCCGGTAGACGGATAGTGACGAAACTCCGATCCGTGTTCGTGTCTCCGGGGTTGATGGTCGTGGCCTGTTGGCCTTCCATCAGAAGGGCATCACGAGTGAAACCACAGAGGACAAACTCTGTCTCCGGATACAAGCGCCGGATCTCCATTGCCTTGGAGTCCATGCCGATTTCGCTCAACTGCATGAAATCCAAGCCGAGGTCGAGTTGGACATAGAAACGGTAGCCGTTGATGTCAACGATCGCCCCTTTGTCCAAATCTTCGAGTGAGATCACCTTCCAGTTCGCAGGAATCCGGCCAGACGCGTGCAACTCTCCGTGTAGCACACGTTGATCCGCCCGGATAGCATAGTGAACAGTAAAGTTGGCGAGCTCCGGCCGACCGATGTCATCCAAGTGCAGGTTGCCACAGTGGATGATATGGCTTACCCCGCTCTGCTCAAGCTCACGAGCCAGGAGCGACCAGTACTTGGCATCACGATGACTGACGTCCAAGCTGTCCGAAATCACGCCGACGGTGAATGTCTCACGGTCGTCCGGTGTTGGCAAGATACGACCGAAGACCACTTCTCCAGTCTGCGTATCTACCAAAGCATACTCATAGCCCCAACCAATGGCGTCCTTGACCGCGCCGGGGTTGATCAGACTGACGAGTTGCCCCTGCTTGTAAGCCTGGAAGTGCAGGTGGCCGCCGAAGACGTAGCGCAAACCGTCAAAGGTCTGCCGTAGTCCCATCAGGATCTCGTTGAACTTCTCCTCGGTAGCCCGCAGGTAGTCTAGCGGACGCTGATGGCCCACATAGACCACCATCCCATCCGGAAGCAACCGGACGCGATCACCAGATTTGGTGAAGGTCCAGCCACTAGGCTTACCCTCACCAAAGACCGGATCGTCCAACTGGTTCTGCACGATGGCACAGATCACCGGGAAGTCGCTGAAGAGCTCGTTTCTGACGTGCTTGGCAATGATGTCCCCACAGTGGATGACGATCTCGATCCCCCATTTCTTGCCGATTTCGACGATGCACTTGATGACTGATTCCTCGATTCCGTGCGTGTCTGACATCACCAGCATCTTCATGGCTCTACTCCTTGTTTCCGACTGACACTTGACTGACAATAGTGACGAAGAACTTCTGTGCCGAAGCATAGCACCAACCATACTGTTTGTATATTAAAAATTTGGGCAAGTTGATAGCCCGACCCGGAGTTCCGAGAAGGGCTATACAGTCACAAGTCTACCATGCGGCATTTGATATACGGACCAGACTAAACGGACAACTTCTGTTTTCACAGTAGTTCTCTCTATTATTTTCGTCCACAACAATCATAACGATACATTGGCGCTTGTGGCACCAGATTGGTCCTGATTGAATTCTCTTCTCAATCTGACCCTCTTGCTGACACTTTTTTTTAGACATGTTGAATGTCTCCTTTTTTGGGGTTTTCCCTGTGAGTCCACATTAGACTCACTCTGCATATAATATTAACTCATTTAAATAATTTGTCAAAAAAGTTTACATGTTAAAACGCGCGAACCCCGGTGGGTCCGCGCGTCTTGGTCCAGTCAGTCAACCCCTTCTTCTTGGGTCAACCGGCCGCCGTCATGGAGGAGTCCGCCCGCGCCGTCGCCGTGGCAAGTTTCGTGGTGTCGGCCCAACCCTTCATCGCCGTGGTATTCGCCTGGATGATAGCCGCGAAAACGGCCGTCCAGCGTGGCGTGAAGGCGCCGTCTTTCCACGTGGTGCTGGCCGCGGTCTGCTGCGCCGTCATCGCCGTCGTGGTGATGTTGGCACGGTAGTCGTCGGTGTTTGCCGGGTTGACGTTGATCGCGACCGTCTGCGCCGCCGTCTGGGTGAGCGTCTTGTCAACCGCTACCTTGGTGCCGACGTCGGTTTGGCCGGTTGCGTTGGCCTGAACGTCGTTGTTAGCCGGATTGCAGGTTGCCATGGTCGCGCCGTTGTTTGCTTTGGCGCAGGTGTCGGTCGTCCACATCGTGTTGTCATCAATGTTCGCCGTCGTCGTGCTGGTGTTGACGTCGGTCGTGATCGCGATGGTCGTCATGGCGTTGTTCTGGTCTGCCGTTACCGTCGTCTGGCTCATGGACATCAAGGCCAAGAGCACGCCTACCACCACTACCATTCCGAGCAAGATCTTCTTCATGGCCGCCTCCTCCTTACTTGGTCCCCTCATAGAGTGGGACCGCTTGTTCGGTGATACCAGGAAATATCTTGTGATACTCCCCTCGTCACCAAGAACTACTATCTGTATTTAGTATAATCCTAGATAAAGATAATTCAATGTAGTTATCCACTATTTAGACCAAGCTATTGTTGCTGGTTATAATATTTAATAATATCAAAATAAATATCAATCAATTTATTATATTCAGCAACTGAAACAAACTCATTAGCGCTATGAGCTTCCTTGATATCCCCCGCTCCTAATATAACGGGATTACCTTTCTGTCTCAAAATAGAAGCCTCGGTAAAATATCTAACTGTTTTGGTTTTTATTCCTATTTTTTCAGCCAATTTCTTTGCTTCAATATTGAAAAAGGGATCAAAGCTTATAGTAATTTTGACTTCACTTTTAACTAAAGACTTTATCTTCTCAATTACTTTGACCGAATCAGAAACAATTCTAAAAGAAACAACAGCTTTAGCTTCATCCGGCACCACGTTATCCGCAATACCACCAGATATTTGAGCAATATTTATAATATTATGACCCAATATCTCATCGGTACCAAAATCAGCGTTCTTAATTTTATATAAATCTTCCATCAGTAACTCAATCGCATTTATTCCTTTTTCTGGAGCCGAGCCGTGCGCTGTTTTCCCATGAGCTAAAAGTTCAAAGCAGATAATTCCATTGTGCCCAAAAACCATTTCTAGTTCAGTTGGCTCACCTACCACAATTAACTCTACTCCCTCCGGTAATATATCTACAATCATTTTGGCACCCAGAAGTTCCCATTCCTCCTGAACGGTAAAAGCTAGACCAAAATCAGTCAGACCGGCCTTCAAAGCCAAATCCGCCGCACAGATAGTCGCGGCCAATTGGCTTTTAGTATCACACGCTCCCCGACCGTATATTTTACCATCCTCCTCTTTTATTTCTATCTGCGGCAGCACCGTATCCATATGATTACTAAAAACAACTTTTGGTTTACCGATGGAAGCAAAAATATTAAAACTGCCAACCTTTTCATCTACTGTCTGTTTTTCTACATTGAAACCTTTCTCGGTTAATAAATTAAAAATAAAATCTCCAATCTCTTTTTCGTGTCCCGACTCCGAATTTATTTTTATCAAATCTAAAAGTAAATCCTCATTTCTCATAATAGATGTAAGTATAACAAATATCCAGACAACAATACAGCCCGCCTGGTATAGAAACCAGACGGGCTATGCGGGGCACGGACGCGACGCGTTCAGGCTGTAAGTCGAGCGTCAGTCACGACTTCTCCCGGCTTCACGTAGGCCGGGCTGAACCGGCATTCCGTGTCCGCACAGTGATTGCCATTCTCAGCGTCAGCGATGATTGGCACACGACGCCTTTTCTGGTGGCACACTAGTGTGCCACTCATCGTCAACAGGTCTATCCTGGTCTCCATTCCGCATTTGTTCTTTGCCATGATTTGGCCCCTTTCTGTAGGTTCACAGCTCTTTATATATATTAACTAATTATACTAAATTGTCAACAAAATCAGTATCTGTCAAAAAAAAATGAATTCGCATAGAAAAAGTTAGATTTTTCCAGCAATCTTTTGAAATTTCTTATTAATTACTTGCCAGTCTAGATTGGCAAGGAAAGTTTCAATATATTTTTTCTTATCAGCCCCAAAATCTATAAAATAAGCGTGTTCATACATATCCATAACCAGAATTGGCGCAGTCCCCATAATTCCGTAAAGATTATGAGCGTCCAGTAAAAAGTTCTTTAACCGACCATCATTAAAATCATAACCCAAAACTACCCAGCCCCGGCTACAGAGACCTAGCGCTTTAAAATCCTCCAGCCATTTCTCAAAGGAAACAAAATCCTTCTCAATCACCTTAAGTATCTCGCCTTCGGCAGTGCCTGATCCTCCCAGGATATCAAAATATGCTTCATGTAATATTATGGCATTGCTCGTAAAGCTTTCTTCCAGTTTTAATTCCCGGAGATCAGAAAAGGAGGCATTGGCCAAGGCCCTATCTACAGTCTTTAATCTCTCCTGAATTTCTTGCCACTTTTTTACGTAACCTTTATATAACTTTTCGTAATGAATCTCAATTGTCTTTTGCGAGATACCATTTAGTTCTTTGAAAGACAGCTCTTTTATATCTTCATATTTTTTCATAATTTAATTATTATTTAGTCTAAACTGAGATTAGATTTGCAAATTTATCGCTTTTGTTTTTTTATACTAATCTACTATTAGTGGTAGAACAAAAGTCAAAATATAATAAATATAAACATCAAGTTTATAGTAATCAATAGCTTTAAGTAATTTAACCAAGAAAACATAGTCCAAGACCACGGCCATAATTGTCCAAATAATACCGAGACCAATGTAACACATGAATTTCTCTCTTTTGATCTTTTTAATTAACACCCAGAGCGTAAAAGCAACACCCAATGGCATAATATACCAACCGAGAAATTCTTTAGGTACTAGGGCAAAAAATACAAACCCTAAAACATAACCAAACAGCCAAAGTATAAAACCCCAAAAGACAGTGTTTAGAAAAATCTTTCCCTTATTTGTTTCCATAATTTTAAATTAATGCTAATAATGTGAATTA
This sequence comes from uncultured Candidatus Saccharibacteria bacterium, assembly GCA_964580125.1. GTDB lineage: Bacteria > Patescibacteriota > Minisyncoccia > Phycocordibacterales > GWA1-40-21 > CAIJXO01. The sequence goes on from CAZOJH010000022.1 coordinate 7,350, forward strand.
TATCATAGGTTAAAACTATTTAAATACCCTTTATTTTTTCAGAAATTCCTGCTAGGATAGAGTGGTTCCTTAAGAACACTGTTCATTACACAACAGAATATATTCCGTGGTAGTTGAAATGTGACTGTTTGGAGCATTTCAAAGACGGAGCACGACGGTGTGAG
>CAZOJH010000023.1:0-656 GCA_964580125.1 uncultured Candidatus Saccharibacteria bacterium
TTCAAAAAGATGCGGTGGCCCTAAAAAATTTGATTGACGGACGAGGGGGAAACAACGTAGGCGAAGATCTTAAAAAAATGGCGGAGGATTTGCCCGTAATTAGAATTTTGGACACTTTGCTCAAGCACGCCATTTTGCAAAACGCTTCCGATATCCATATTGAGGTCCTAGAAAATGAACTTTTAATTCGTTACCGAATAGACGGAATTTTACACGATGCTATGGTTTTGCCCAAGAGCGTGGCCACCAGTATTATTGCTAGAATAAAAGTCCTAGCTAGCCTAAAGCTTGATGAAAAACGATTACCGCAAGATGGACGGTTTAAAATGCAGGTCAATGATGAAGGCGTATCTTTCCGTGTCTCTATTCTACCTACATACTTTGGCGAAAAGGCAGTGATGAGATTACTTCGAGAAAATGTTTCTGGTTTTACTCTTGAAGCTATGGGTTTCCATGGAGACGCCCTAGAGATGCTCCACGAGGCAATTAAACAGACAACTGGATTGATTTTAACCACTGGTCCTACCGGCTCTGGAAAGACTACTACTCTATACACGCTTTTAGATATTTTGAATACTCCCGATGTAAATATTTCTACCATTGAGGACCCAGTGGAATATCAGATGGATAGGATTAATCAAACTCAGGTTAAGCCA
>CAZOJH010000023.1:666-7414 GCA_964580125.1 uncultured Candidatus Saccharibacteria bacterium
AGATTGGTTTTACTTTTGCCAACGGACTCCGGTCCCTAGTTCGTCAAGATCCAGACATAATTATGGTAGGAGAAATCCGTGACAATGAAACAGCCTCTTTGGCTATCAATGCTGCTCTGACTGGTCACTTGGTGCTTTCTACCTTGCACACAAACTCGGCCGCCGGGGCCATGCCGCGTCTGACTGATATGAAAATAGAGCCCTTCCTCATTGTTTCTACGGCCAAGGTCATTATTGCCCAACGATTGATCAGAAGATTAAGCGGAAACAAGGAGAAATACTTCTTATCCAAGTCAGAAGTAGTTTCATTGTCAAAAATTGTAGACATAAAGAGAATGATTGATTTTTTGAAGAAGGAAAAAATTATTGGTGAAAAAGAGACTATAGAGACTGTCCCCTTTTATAAGCCTAAAGAGTCAGCGACCTCAAAAGATGGTTACAGTGGACGTGTTTGTATTTGTGAAGTGCTCAAGATGTCACCAACTATCAAGGAGCTAGTGGTGCGAGGTGAGCCAGATAATGTGATAAACGAGCAGGCTAAAAAAGAAGGAATGATGACAATGATTGAAGACGGTATCTTTAAAGCGGTTCAAGGGGTGACAACCATTGAAGAAGTATTAAGGGTAATATCTGAGTAACATGCATTTTAAATATAAAGCAATAAAGAGTAACGGAGTGCGATATGAAGGAGTATCAGAATCCTCGAGCAAATTTAGTTTATATAATGATATTAAGTCTGAAGGCGGTATGCTTATTTCCGCAGAAGAGCAGAGCCGGTTTAAATTACAGGCTCTTTTTTATAAAATATTTAGCTTTTTGGGAGGTGTTTCTACTGCGCAAAAGATAGCTTTTGCCAAAAATTTATCGTCTATGACCAAGGCTGGCTTATCACTGAGCCGGGCCTTATCAGTAATAGAAAAGCAGAGTAAAAACGCTAGATTTAAAAATGTCGTAGAAGGAATCAACCTGGATATCAAAAAGGGGAAGACCCTAAGTGACGCCCTAAAAGGTTATCCCAATATCTTTTCTGACCTTTTTGTTTCTATGGCTAAAGCCGGAGAAGAGGGGGGCGGCCTTTCAGACTCACTGGCCAATGTGGCTCTCCAGATGGATAAGACCTACCGACTGCAGAAGAAAGTAAAAGGAGCCATGATCTATCCCGCGGTCATTATTACGGTGATGATTGTGGTGGGAATCCTAATGTTCATTTTTGTGGTACCGGGTATTACCGCCACCTTTAAAGAATTGAATACAGAGCTGCCTTCTACTACCAAATTTATTACTTTTCTTAGTGAGTTTTTGACAGGACACTGGTTTGCCTCTATCCTGATTATCTTAATGTTTATTTCTAGCATCTATTTTTCCCTAAAGACAGCCATCGGTAAAAAGATACGGGACGGTCTGGTCATTAAAATTCCTCTGGTTGGTGATTTAATTAAAGAGGCTAATGCTTCCAGAGTAGCCAGAACGCTTTCCTCCTTACTTATGGCCGGTGTGCCTGTAGCTCGGTCAATTGAAATCACCCGTGACATGGTCAGTAATTATTATTACAGGCAAGTTTTAGATGAAGCTGGAAAAATAGTGGAGAAAGGAGAAAATATTTCAGCTGTTTTTATGAGAAATCCAAAGTTATACCCCACTTTTGTGGGTGAGATGATGAGCGTAGGGGAGGAGACCGGTAATATGGCGGCCATGCTTTTGGAAGTGGCTGTTTTTTATGAAAATGATGTGGAAGAAAGAACTAAAGATATGTCCACTATTATTGAGCCGGTGCTTATGGTGATTATTGGTATTGCTGTAGGCTTCTTTGCTCTATCTATGGTGACCCCAATTTATTCCGTGATGGATAATGTGTAAGCTATAACCAAAAATAAATACACGAGCTTTTTCGTGCCTTACGGACTGAAGTTTCTAGCAAGAAACTGAGGGAGTAGAGAAATAATTTTGTGACGACAAAATTATTATCGTGCTAAGAAAAAGCTCGTGTATTTATTTTGGCTTACTTTACCTCCTCCCAAGATAGTGTGACGTATTGATCAGACGTAAGGGGAAAGCTTGGTGGCGGACCGTAGAGTAAACTACTATCGTAATTTATATTTCGAATCTGATAACCAGTATTATCAGTATAAGCAAAACCGTATCTCAAATTGGTAGCTATCATACCCCACAGGGTTATACTTTGGCGGTTATAGTATGTAGAGGAACAGCTATGATCATAGTGAAATCTACCCACTCGACCATTTTGCGCAATTAAGGCGGCATCTATTTTTAGGTTATCATCGCTTATTAAGCCAACGTTAATATTATTTTGGGCAATTAAACCGATAACATCTGAACCATCATAACTAGTATATAATAAGTCATTATTGATAGTGATATTTTTTCTAGTTGATGAGCTGTCAGGTAAAACTGCTGCAATAATTGTTAGCCTGGCACTATTGATTTGTCCGTCCACCCAAATGTTGTCCTCAAGAAAGATAAGTCCGTTTGCCGGGAAGGGGTAATTACCTATCGAGCTCTCATTTTTAATACTCCAAGTCTCGTTATCACAATCGTGTGATTTTGATTCTAGGCTGGTAACCTTTTTAAGATCAAAGGTATCATTCGTCTTTAATATTATATGATAACCAAGTGATCCCGAACCAGCTCGCCAGTAACCATTTGCAGTTTGGGCGGCGGATTTCATCACGGCCAAGTCAGCAGTTACACCGGTAAAATCAACACTGGGTATTGGAAACTGTCTACCGACTTCAAAGACGGTAGAACGAGAGGGGACACTAGCTGGGGGAATAGGATCAACCGGAGTAATATGGGTGTGGACACCAAATTCATTTGATCCAGTATGATCTGGGTCATTATAGGTGGAAACTCCGCTAGAAACTATATTATGAGCCAGGCCATCAAAACGAATTCCACCGTTTGAATGAATTGGTCCGAAAACTTCTGTCCCTTCACCAAAGCGCATCTCACTATTAGCAGCTACCGCGTATTTTGCAATAGATGGCTTAGCCACTTTAACCTGGATACTTCTGGTCAGGGTTGGTTCGGCGTTGGTTTTTCCTGTCGATTTAATAATTACGAGGCTTGAACCGAGAGGGGGCGGGGTTATGTTTAAGGTGAACTGACCAATAATATTACCATCTTTGTCTTTGAAATCGTGTATATATGGCCCTACTTGCCCAGTTCCATCTTGGTAATCTGTCGGAGCGTGAGCTAAATGCCAGCGGTAATAATCTATTCCCGCCTCGGCGATTTGGATGGCTAGTTCTCTGTTTCCGGCTTGTCTAGAGGACTTAATGTCTACTACGGCCCAGCCCGCAAGTGCTCCTAAAATATAAGCAGCAATAACTCCGAAGACGATTACTTGAATCAGGATATAGCCACCCTTTTTTATCCCGCTAGAGACTTTTAAATTATTAGTTTTCATGTTTTTATTGTCTTTTATCTCTAACAGAATCATAAGTTATCCTTTAAATTTCTAATTGAAACTTGAGTAGTCATAAATAATGGTGGAGGTAATTTTAAAGGATCTTTATCTATAATAACATTTATTTTTATTAATCGGATCAGTAGCGTATCAACCGGCTGGGTCAAGGGAGCAGATGTTCCATCATAGCTAGAATTATAATAACTAAAAATTGAAGTGGTGGCGTTTGCAATATCATGTATCAACTCTCTAGTAGTTTCTGTGCCGTTATAATTTAGGGGGCTTCCAGACGGTTCTACCACACCCCTTTTGAAAGTTTTACCATCTAGAAAGTAGCGGACTTTTTCTTGAAGAGAATCACTATCAATGTTGGTATAAAATGTCAGAGAAGAGGTGGCGGCTTGGACGATAGCATATGCCCCCATACTTGAGGGAGACATGGATCTTATCTCGGTGCTCATATTTTTTAGAGCTCGTCGGGCATCTTCTTGTGCCAGCAGATTATCATTAGAAATTCTATTTAAGGAGAAGAGATTTATCTGAAAGCTGACGATGGCCATCCCAATAATAACAACAATAAACAACGAAACCAGAATTTCTACAAGTGAGAAACCAGCCTGGGTATTTTTTATTATTAATATTTTTTTCATCTTATTTTAAGGGGTCAGAGTTATTTCCTGCTGTTGCCATAAATCTGCGGTGCTTACTGTTCCAGTATAATTTTGATAATTAGTTTTTGCTATATCAATAGCATAATTATTATTAAGGAGGCCAGTGAAATAAACTTGCCCCGGAGGAATACATGAAGACGTAAAAGTAAAAGAAACGTCAGAAACAGTAGGGGTTTTTGTGATGTCGGCAGTTTGTAGATAGACTTTATAACGCAAATAACGGTCTTCATTATGGAGGGGGTTAATCTCTTGATTAGTGATGGTGTAATAAGTATTGGCTGTACCGTCTGGGCCTTTATAGTCCCAGGAGGCTTTATCATTGTTTGTCGCTATTTGTAGGCGAACACCGTCCATCCCAGTTTCTGGCGGTTGGCTTTGTGGTTGCCAGAGGATTTGACGGAAGGTACTAGTAGAACCAGTATCAAAAGTAGAGGAAGTGAGCCAGGCCGATGTTTCATATTGACCGAGAACGTTCTTTAGCTCTATAGTGCCAGCGGGATTAGCTATTTCTACTTTACCATCGGAGTCGGAATATTTGGCTGGATCAACAAAATTTTCTTGCCCTGCTCCTAGGGACCAATCAGTTTGACGGATAAAGCCAACACCGGTAGTTAAAGCGTTGTCATAATCAGTTCCGGTTAGGTGAACATTAACATCAGACAGAGGAAGGCTGGTTGAAGCGTCTTTGACAGTGACAAGTAGGCCTTTAGGATCTTTCGGTCTCACAATTAACCTCAAGCTCTGCGTGGTATCTGGATTTAAGGTAAAAGAAGTGGCGGGTATCGTCCCGACTAAATCATAAACCGTATCGGTAAAAGCAAGTTTGTAAGTATCCCAATCCAGAGCGTCAATCAGGCTTTCACCGGAACCATCAGTGCTACCTGTTTCGTCATATTTGTAAACATCTGGATTAATACCAATTAACTTCAGTCCCTTAAGAGAGAAATCAACGCCTGGAATAGCGAGACAAGTATCACTAACACTCAAAATATCTATAACACTAACCTTGTCAATTGCAAAACTGATTTGGGTTAGTTGTTGAGCAAGGACCGTGGCATGAGGTTTGAGTGGATCAGGATTTGCTGGGTCACCAATTAGATAGGTTTGTTCGCTAGTATAATTTGGTTTGGAAACATTTATTTCATAAGCTTCTTCACCTGGTGGAGCATCCACAATCTGTAGGACACCATTATTGTTGGTACTATCATCAATCACAAAAGGAGGGCTGGCTTTATTATTTTCAATATGTACCAGAGCGCCTGATACTGGTAATCCAGCAGCATCGAAAACTTTGACAAAGAGAGCTCCATTAGTAGAAGCGCTTTCTAGGTTTTTGGGAGCGATATTGGTAGTTAGTTGTAAAGGAGGAAAGTTACGACAGGTGTCACAGGTTATCTCTAATTCGGCTAGTTTGTAATCAGCTGGTGAGGTGTCATTCGGCGTACCACCAATCGTACCGTCAAAAGGATCATCTATATTTCTAATGATAGTTCTTACTCCAAACTCCTTACCGTCACGAATTAGAGTTTGCGTAGCTGGAATCTTACCTAGAGGTAATCCACCGACAATCCCAATGTCTTGGTAGGGGAGATTTCTGATGATCTCAAATTGCTCATTACCCAGGGCTGTAGCCGTGATCTTTACACGAGATAGTCTGACTACTTCCATGGTGGTTAAAAAAGCTTGGTAGACGCTCATGGCCAGGAGAACAAAGACTGCGGTACCTACCAGAGCCTCGACAAGGGTAAAACCTCTTTTTTTCTTACCACTAATAAACATAATTTTATACTGTATATATTAACATATTTAATGCTATAATTCTTTTTATGAAAACTAAAAAAGTATTAGTAGTTGCTAACTGGAAAATGAATCCAGAAAATGCGGAAAAAGCTAAAGAAATATTCCGGGGGACAAGGATAATTACTAAAAACCTGAAAAATACTAAGGTGGTAATTTGTCCGCCGTTTGTCTATCTATCTGATTTAGAAAAAATCAACGATTTGAAGTTAACTTTAGGGGCACAGGACATGTTTTGGGAGAAAAATGGTTCATTTACCGGTGAGATAAGCTCTAGTATGTTGAAGGGGGAAGGTTATGTAATCTTGGGCCATTCAGAAAGGCGAGCCCTGGGAGAAACAGATGAGATGGTTGCCAGAAAGACGGCTTCCGCTATTAAAGCGGGTTTATTACCCATTCTGTGTATTGGAGAAAAGGAGAGAGATATTCACGGAGAATATTTGCATTTCTTACGTAAGCAGATAATAGAATCGCTCGGAAAATTACCAAAAAGATTTTTAGAGAAACTAGTTATTGCTTATGAGCCAATTTGGGCTATAGGTAAAAGTGAGGAAGGGGCGATGAAACCCGCGGATATACATGAGACATCTATTTTTATTAAAAAAGTTCTGGCCGAGATTTATGAAAAAAAGGCGGCAGTCTCTGTACCCATACTTTATGGTGGGGCGGTTAGTTATAAAAATGCCAAGGATATAATTGTCCAGGGTGAAGTTCAGGGGCTATTAGTTGGTCACGAAAGTTTGAATGTAAAAAGATTTGGCGAATTACTTAAAAATGTGGATTAAAAACCACCAGACATTGCTTTTTCTTAGCACGATAGAAATTTTGTCGTCACAAAATTTCTTCTCTACTC
>CAZOJH010000024.1:0-513 GCA_964580125.1 uncultured Candidatus Saccharibacteria bacterium
ATTAGCCAAATATTCAAGCAATTTTGGCTGGGAGCTAAACCTAGGCGAGGGGCTTTTTCCTTGGCATATTTTCTATACTTTATTACCAGTGTTATCAATATTATTGTGCCGCTCTATTACAAAAAGTTTTTTGATTTACTGGGTCAAACGGGTGATAAACACTTATTGATTATTGATCTCACAAATATCATCATTATTATTGTCCTTTTACATTCCGTAATGTGGGTATTCTGGCGAACAGCTGATTTCACTTCTTCGTTTATGATGTCAAAAACTCTTGCTAGATTAAAGCAAAACTGTTTTGACTATATGTTTAAACATTCATATGTTTTTTTTACAAATAATTTTACTGGTTCTCTGGTTCAAAGAGTAAATCGTTTTACTCGAGCTTTTGAAACATTAAGCAATAGCATCGTATATCAGATCATACCGCTTATCGTTACTATTTTTGGTTCGATAATTGTTACTTATTTTATTGCCCCCGTTGTTTCCTTTCTCCTTATTGGTTGGATA
>CAZOJH010000024.1:523-7357 GCA_964580125.1 uncultured Candidatus Saccharibacteria bacterium
CATATTCATTATTTTCACGATTTTTATCTCTCAGTGGAAATTAAAATATGATGTTATCGTGGCCGAATCAGATTCAAAGACCACCGGTTATCTATCTGATAGTATTACAAATAATAATGCCGTTTCATTATTTACTAGCCTTGATTATGAGTCCAGGGCTTTTAAGGATGTAACTAATGATCAAGCAAATAAAACCAGGTTTTCATGGTATCTTAGTGATATTATTGATGCTGTCCAAGGGTTTTTGATTGTGGTGGTTGAATTTTGTATCTTTTATTACACATTGAAATATTGGGAGCAGGGTCTGGCCACGATCGGTACTTTTGTTTTAGCTCAAACTTACATAATTGGTTTGGCTAATCAACTTTGGAATTTGAATAAAGTCGTCAGGACAATCTATCAAGGTATTGCCGATGCCAAGGAGATGGTGGAAATCTTGGAGATGCCCTATGAGATTAAAGACGTGACTGGAGCAAAAAATTTGGTGGTAAATAAGGGAGGAATTATTTTTAAAGATGTCAGCTTTAATTTTGATGAAAGTCGTGAAGTTTTGGTCAATATAAATATCAATATAAAACCTGGTGAAAAGATTGGTCTCGTTGGACCATCGGGTGCTGGTAAGACCACTTTTGTTCGTTTGATTATGCGTTTATATGAATTGACAAAAGGGAAGATAGAAATTGATGATCAGGATATTCAGATGGTCAGACAAGATAGTCTTAGGGAAAATATCAGTCTAGTCCCTCAAGACCCGGTTTTATTTCACCGGACATTGTTGGAAAATATTCGTTATGGGCGGCGCGGAGCTACAGATGAAGAAGTGAGAGAGGCGGCCAGACTAGCTCATTGCGATGAATTTATAGATACTCTCCCACTAAAATATGAAACTTTTGTGGGAGAGCGAGGTATAAAATTGTCTGGTGGCGAACGTCAGCGGGTGGCTATTGCTCGAGCTATTTTAAAACATGCTCCAATTTTGATTCTTGACGAGGCTACTTCCAGCCTAGATTCTCATTCAGAAAAATTAATTCAGGACGCTTTGGATCATCTGATGAAAGACTGCACCACGATCGTCATTGCTCACCGCTTGTCTACTATTCGTAAAATGGATCGGATTATTGCTATGAGTGGTGGTAAAATAATCGAGGAGGGGACGCATGATGAATTAGCCAATAAAAACAGTGGTTTGTATAAGGATCTTTGGGAACTCCAAGCCGGCGGTTTTATCCAAAAATAGACTTGATAAAGTAACACCAAACAGGTATAGTTAGACCTATGACAAATGACTTGTGGATGGTGTTGGCCGGGCTGATAATTGTGGGAGTGGTTATTTTTTTAATTTCCAAAAACTGGAAGAGGGCGGTTCAGGTGATGTCTGGCTGGGGGATGTATGAGGCTTGGAACTTTACTTTTGATTTTTTGGTCTGGCCCCTACTCCAAGCTTTTTATGGTTTTGTTGGATTAGTCATTCTTATTCTAGTGGCTCTTATTCTGAATTTTATAGTTTTACTCTGGTATCAGAAGAAAAAGGTAGACTGGTTTGGAGTGAATGAAGTGGAAGATTTAAAGACCAAAGGTCATTTGTGGGTCCATGAAGTCAGTAATCATCAGAATCTGTTAAAAAGATTTAGTTTGTATATTCCCGCCAAGCTACTCCAGCTGATGATCTGGCTATTAAATAAAAATGATATTTTTGCTTTTGTGACGCTTTCCGTCTGGCAGGACTCCTTTATCACCACCATTTTCCTCAGGCACGGCCGGTTTGATAAGCTGGACCGTCGGGATTACACCATCTTCGTCGCCAGCACTATTTTCAGCTGTTTAGCTTGGAGCGTCCTGATGCAGGCAGTGATTGTCTCCATCAGGGCAGTTGTGGGTTGGTTGTAAACTTTGTTTTTGTAAAGTTAAGATGATTAAAATATCCTTAAACAAAGAGTTGGATTACGAGGTATATACAGATTTTTATAATTTGTCTGTGGCGGGGACTGATTTTGGCAGTAAAATTAAGAAAGACCATCCGGGCATAAGTCTGGAAAATTACAAAAAATACATTGATGATTTTTATATTGCTAATCAAGCGGAGATGCTTGAGAAGCTAAAATTAATAAATAAATTAGTTAGTGAGAAACAAAATAAGTTTTACTTAGCTTTAAAAGATATTTTTCACGAGGATTTCAGTGCTGACGCCTACCAAGGTTATCTCTCAATTTTTAATTGCAACCCCCGCTGGCCGGAGACTAAAACCTTCCAAGTGTTTTATAAAAAGGAATTACCTTATATGCTGGAAGTGGCCTTTCATGAAGCCCTCCATTTTGCTTTTTTTGACTATTTGGACAAGAACTTTTCTGAGCAGACCAAAGGTTTGAGTAAGAACTCTGGTATTTTATGGGAACTATCTGAGATTATAAATGTTATTATCTTAAACCTACCACCTTTTAAAGAGATATTGGGTATGGAGGAACTACTGTTTTACCCAGGGCTTAAAGAAAAATTAGCCATTGCTCTTAAAATCTGGAATTCTAGTAATGGGAATACCAATGAATTTATTAGAGGTTATTTAACAATAGTAAAACAATGAACATAATTCAAAAGATTGTGGTGGGTGGAGCGGTATTTAATAAAGAAGGTAAACTTTTGATTTTACAACGTACCGCTGACGAAGAAGCTTATCCCAATATATGGGAACTACCGGGTGGATCTAGAGAACCATTGGAGGCGTGTGATGTCACGATGGTTCGAGAGCTTAAGGAAGAAGCCGGAATTGATGTAAAACCAGTTGAGGTATTTTCTTCCTTTAATTATGTTGTACAGAAACCAGATTTAATTAGAGACACTACTCAGATAGGTTTTATTGCTGAACTTATTTCTGATAACCAGGTTGTCATAAGTAGCGAACATCAGGCTTTTGCTTGGATATCAGAAGAAGACATAGTAAATTATAGAGTTACTGACCAGACGAGAAAGGTTTTGCGGGATGCTTTTAAGAGACATAATAAGTAATATTATCATTTTTGCCACCTTTTAAGATTACGCATGATTTACGCAGGGACTGGATTTTTGGGGGGATTTGGGGTATAGTTACCTTATGAATTTAGACGACATATACACCCCGCTTGAGGAGGCTAAAGAGGAGATTCAGAGGCGCTGGGAGGATAAAGAATTGAAGAAAAAGGTGGATGATTTTATAGGAGGGGATATACCAGATCTTTTTAATGAGTGTCCTTTTGCAATGCTTGGTAGGCACATAATGACATCAAATATCGAGACGATAAGGTTTTCTGAACTTTCAAAGGAAGTTGGCCTGAAACCACTCGGTTTTGAGTATCTTGATGATAGATTTTTAACGATGAATAAATCCAAATTAAGCTTAGGAAAAATGTCGTTTTTGTGTAGTAAGACTAATAAAAGAAAAGATATTTTCGATATTTTTAATTTACAAGATAATAATGGAAAGAAATTTACAGAGATAACTACTTTTTGGGGTGAGAAGCTAGTTGATTTTCATCATAAGCTTATTACGCGTAATGTGCCGGATGTTAAGTTAGTGGACATGTCTGAGTGGATTAAAAAAAGAGGTGAAAAAGCGGCAGATTTTTACCACCACTATCTCGCTATGTTCATAAGAAATGGTATTTTATTTGATAATTATTTAGAAAAAGGTAAGGAGTCAAAATTTACCAGTGAGGTATTTATGCCAAGTTATGAAAAGGTTTTTAAGCACTTTGGGATCAAACCACTTATTGTACAACTATCACCTAAAGCTGATGAATATGATGTCTCCTGGTGTTTTTATGAAATGCATAATATAATTGAGTAATGACAGATTATATTTTTAACACACAAATTTGTAATGAACTTATTTCTCAGGCACCAGTCAGTTTGATTTTATATACCCACATACCATCCGCTGTTATCGCTATGATCATCGGAATATTTGTGGTATCAAGAAGTAAATCAATCCTGGGTAAGATACTTTTTTCTATTACCTTGGCTTTTTCTTTTTGGACATTGATTGATCTGGTCGTTTGGTTGAGCTCTAATAGTATTCTGACTATGACGTCCTGGTCGTTCTTTGGAGTTATAACAGGCCTCATTGCTATTCTTTCGTTTTACTTTTTCTATGTATTTTTATTTAAAAAGGATATCAGTAATTTAGGAAAAGTTTTGTTATTGATACCCATGTTACCATTGATTTTCTTAACCCCCTCTATTTATAATGTCACTCATTTTGATCTGGCTAGTTGTGAAGCGGTGGAAAACACATATTTTTCTTATTACTATTATGCACTCGGCGGTCTGGCTTTTATCGGTATATTATTTCTAGTCATGTATGGTTGGAATCGGGTAAAAAGTATGCCCAAGAAGCAAATAGTATTAATGGCTACGGGTTTGGAGTTGTTTTTGGCGTCTTTCTTTTCTTTGGGCTTGATTTCTAGTTATCTTGATAATTACAGTATTGAATTTTACGGTTTGTTTGGGATGGTGGTTTTTGTGGCCTTTTTATCTTATCTGATAGTAAAGTTTAAGGCTTTTAATATAAGGCTCATAGGTTCACAGGCTCTAGTATGGGCGCTGGTGATTTTGATTGGTTCACAATTTTTCTTTATTCAAAACAATATTAACCGAGTGTTGACAGGTATAACCGTTTTACTCTCCGCTTTTGTGGGTTTGATGATTGTAAAGAGTGTGAAAAAGGAAATTAAGCAGAAGGAAAGAATTGAGAGTTTGGCCGATAGTCTGAGGAGTCTAAATGACCGGCTGGAAATTACTAATTCTTCTTTGGAGCTCGCTAATGAAAGACTAAAGGAGCTAGATCATATGAAGTCTGAATTTGTGTCCCTGGCCACCCATCAGATTCGGGGGCCGCTGGCGGCTATCAAGGGTTATGTCTCACTGATGATAGAGGGGGATTATGGCCAGGTGCCAGCTACCTTTGTGGAGCCTCTGGACACTGTCTTTAAGTCTACGGACTCTTTGAGTAAGATGGTGACGGACTTCCTGGATGTGTCCCGTATTGACCTGGGACAGATGAAATACGAGTTTACCGATTTTGATTTTAGGGATTTGGTGGAGGAAGTGTCAAAGGAGCTAAAAATAGGGGTAGAGGCCAAGGGTCTGGAGTATAAGGAAAAGATTACTCATGGCAAGTGTCCAGTCAAGGCTGATAGAACGAAATTAAAACAGGTGCTGATAAATTTGATTGATAACTCTAGTAAATATACAGAAAAGGGTGGGCTAGAAGTTTCAGTTGAAAAACTAAAGGAAGGGAATAAGATACTGTTTGCGGTCAAGGATAGCGGGGTGGGGATTTCCAAGGCTACGCTCCCCGTGCTCTTCCAGCGGTTCTCCCGGGCTAAGAATGCCAATGATGTGAATATCCTGGGAACTGGTTTAGGTCTCTATATTGCCAAGAAGATGGTGGAAGCAAATCACGGTAAAATCTGGGCGGAATCTGAAGGTGAAGGGAAAGGAGCGGAGTTTTATGTGGAGCTAAATTTGGTGGAATAAATGATTTCCAGAGAAACCAAACTTTAGCTTTGCTCAAATAAGCTAAAGTTTGGTTTTTTTAGTTGAGTAAAACTATGAAAGCCAAATATGACCAGTAAAAATAAAAAAACAAATAATAAAATAAGAATTAAAAACCGGTTTAGGGGGCTTAAAGAAACTATCCTTAATTTGGAAAAAACTAATGATGATTTAAAGAAGCTGAGTGATTTGAAGGATGAATTCATTTCTCTGGCCACACATCAAATCCGGGGCCCACTGGGGGCCATGAAGGGCTACCTTTCCTTGATTCTGGAAGGGGATTATGGGCAGGTGCCCAAGGAGCTACTTGACCCGGTAAAAATTGTTTTTAAATCAGCAGATTCTCTGAGTAAAACGGTGAATGATTTTTTGGATATTTCCCGGATCGAGCAGGGACAGATGAAGTTATTTTTTAAGGATTTTAATCTGGTGGATTTGGTCCATGAAGCAGTTGGCGAGATGAAGAATGTTATAAAGACCAAAGGGCTAGACTTACAGGTGAAGATTCAGGATAAAATACTGATGTTTCATGGTGACAAGACCAAATTAAAGCAGGTTATAATTAACTTAATTGATAATTCATATAAATATACTGAAGCCGGCTGGATGGAAATTTGTTTGGAAAAGTGTGAATCTGACAAGGTATTATTTAGGGTGAAGGATAGTGGGGTGGGAATAAAGGAAAAGACTTTGCCTCTCCTTTTTCAAAAGTTTAGCCGTTGTTCGGGGGCTAATGATGTGAATATCTTGGGAACAGGTTTGGGGCTATATATTGCTAAAAAAATGGTAGAGGCTAATCACGGTAAAATCTGGGCCGAGTCTGCCGGTGAAGGGAAAGGCGCCGAGTTTTACGTGGAGTTAAATTTGGTAAAATAAATTAGGATGTGGCTACTTTATAAACCGCAACACCAGGGCTAGCTGTTCTGGGGTGTTTACTCCTAAGGCTTCATGAGTGGGGATGGTGCAGGAGTTCAGCTTGTATCCTTGATCCCGGGCCATACCCACCAAGTCTGTCAGGTAATACTCACCTTGAGTATTCTTCTTATCAATTTTAGTGATATTTTCTTTGAGCCAAGCTAAATCATAACAAAAGTATGAGGGGCTGACTTCCCGGATTTCAAGCTCGGCAGGGGAAGCATCTTTTTTTTCTACATTTTTAATTATCTTGCCTTCCTCATCACGCAGGATCCGGCCAAAGTCATAAAACGGTTTGCGCCAGTCCTCATAGTCTTCTACCACAATAGTGCCGAGAGTCAGCGGTGAAGTGCTCTGGCTAATATGAGCGTTATAGAGCTTGCTGATAGTCTC
>CAZOJH010000025.1:0-7302 GCA_964580125.1 uncultured Candidatus Saccharibacteria bacterium
ATGTTTCCTGAAAGGCGAGGAAACCCGAGGACTTTTAAAATTAAATAATTAGAGCTTTAATCATTACTTCCCTAAATGTTTCAGTGCCGCTTTGACTCGGTCACTGGTAGTGGTGAGACTTTTATCAATCTCCTGTAGGGACTCGCGAGCTTCCCGGTGTGAATAGCCAAGTGATTTCAGGGCTTCTAGGGCATCAATCTCTTCCTTTATTCCCAAGTGTACTTCTTCATAGCTACCAAGTTTGCCCTTGAGCTCAAGGACTATTTTGTCCGCCATCTTTTTGCCTAGGCCCGAAACTTTTGTGAGGTGAGCAGTCTCCCCGGTAGAAATAGCCTTGCGGAGGGAGTCTACAGTGGCGACATTTAGTATCCCTAAAGCGGTTTTTGGCCCCACTCCGGAGATGGTGATGAGTAGTTCAAAAAAGTCTAACTCCTTTTTGTCAGAAAATCCGTAAAGATCTAGGGCGTTTTCTCTGACTGCTAAGTAAGTCCAGACTTTTATATCAGTATCCAGCTTAGCAATACTAAGTAACTCTGTGGTGGCGTATATCTTGTAACCAATACCATTTGTTTCTACCACGATGAATTTGTCCGCCCTGTGAATTACTTGTCCGGTGATTCTGCTTATCATTGAGCCATTATAACACAATAAGTTGCTTTTTTGTCTTGCGTATGTTATCTTTTCTTGGCAATAACTAATCAAGAAAAAATTAAATGCCTATAACCTCATCAGCCAAAAAGGCTTTAAGAGCCTCAAAACACAAAGCCGTCTTTAATCTCAGGAGGAAAGATGCTATTTCTGATATTATAAAGAAGATAAGGAAGTCTGTCGTCGCTAAGAAAATTAAAGAAGCCGAGGCTATGTTACCCGCTGCTTTTAAAGCAATTGATAAGGCCTGCAAAACTAATATGCTTCACAAAAACACCGCTTCTCGTAAGAAAAGCCGTTTGGCCAAAATGCTCGCAAAGGCCGGTAAATAAGAAAATCAAAAATCACCCCAGGGGTGATTTTTTGTTTTTCTTATGCTACTGTATCTAAATTCCTCTTGTCGTTCAATGGATAGGACACTCCCCTGCGAAGGGAGAAATGCAGGTTCGATTCCTGCCAGGGGGACATTATAGAAAAGCTCTTACTGAGCTATTTTATAATGTCCCCCCTGAGTAAGCAAATGATTTTGCTTACGTGCAGGAAGCGAAGACCTTGAGTATATTTATGAGGGCGTAATCATCCGAAGAAATACGAAAGGTATACTGTTCATGTAATGAAAGATTTCCTGCCAGGGGAACAATCAAAATCCCAAGTAGTCCATAACTTTATGGGAAGCTGGTTCGGTGAGCTCTTTTTCCTCAACAAATTTCCTTAAAACCTCGGCTATTTCAACCGCACTGTCCTCGTGAATGGGGATTATAATATAGGGCTGCAACATCTTTTTAGATTTCAGGATCATTTTTGGTTCAGTTGTTCTGTTTTCTATCCAAAAAGCTTCAAGGGTCAGGTAAGGATGCAGGTCATTATTTATCATGATACCCTTCTCATTTATCTCATAATTTACGTCTTGAGGCTCACGTAAGGTATAAAAAACCAAAATCCCGGCAGAGATGAGGATAAGTATCCCAAACAAGGCATTACTAAAAACGAAAGCAAGAATAGCTATGGAGACGGTGATAATACCCACTGCCCAATACCAATCCTTACTTCTTTGGTAGTGATGATATTCTGGCGCTTGCCATTTGAGAGAGTCTTCCATCTGCTGATTATAACATAAAATAATATTTTTGTAATAAAACTTTATGTGTTATCATTTATTTATGTTAAGAGAAAAGATATCTTCTAAGGGTTTCACCCTCCTCGAAATCCTCCTCGTCGTCGGTATCATTGCCATCCTCGCTGGTATTGTGATAGTCGCTATCAATCCCGGCCGTCAGTTAGGCACGGTCCGCAATACGGAACGTAAATCGGATCTTAAACAGATTAGTAATGCTGTCCAGCAGTACTATATAGATGAAAACACTTATCCCGACTCCATTTCCACTACTCTCACGGAAATCTGTGATACGGGAACTGGTACTACCACCCACAGTGTAGATTGTGACGGTTTAATAGACTTATCTACTCTGATCTCTACCTATTTCGTCGCTGTGCCTAAGGACCCCCAGGCCACTACCACCAACGGTACTGGTTACTATATTATGAAGAACTCGGCTAACAAGATCATCTTGTCTGCCCCGGAAGCGGAGCTTGACCAGACTATTTCAATTGGGAGTGTACCAGCAGCAGCGTCTTTTGTTTGTGGTAGTACTCTTACGGACACTCGTGACTCTGAAACTTATACCACTGTCCTTATTGATACTCAATGCTGGATGCAAGAAAACCTAAACATAGGCACTATGGTCACAGGAGTAACTACTCAAACTAACAATGCTACTATTGAAAAGTATTGTTATAATAACTCTGAATCCAACTGTACCACTTATGGTGGACTATATCAGTGGAATGAGGCGATGGCTTACTCTGCCTCTTGTAATGGCACTGGCGAGTCTCAGCCTGCTTGTTCTACTCCCGCCCAAGGTATTTGTCCTACTGGTTGGCATATGCCTTCACACTATGAATGGACTGCCCTGGAAAGAGAAGTTTGCACTTCAGATACATGTCTTACTGATTTTCCTTATAATACTACTACAACTGGTTGGAAAGGGACTGATGAGGGTTCCCACCTCTCTAATCTTACTTTAAACCACGATAACACTAGTGGCTTCTCTGCTCTTCTCCCGGGCTATCGCCGGGTTGACGAGTCCTTTCTTGGTTTGGGTGTATACGAGCTCTTTTGGTCATCGCTTGAGAGGGACAGTTCGGCTTGGCTACGGAACTTGTTTTCTGGCTACTCTACAGTGTTTCGGGAGGCAGGTGCTGGGAGCCTCGGTTTATCGGTCCGTTGCCTCAAGGACTGATTTTGAGTCCTGGGGTAAATGAGGTAAGATTACTGTATGGAAAAGAACTTTACCTTTATTATTATGGGGGCGACGGGCGACCTAGCTAAGCTAAAGCTTATTC
Organism: uncultured Candidatus Saccharibacteria bacterium; assembly: GCA_964580125.1. Lineage (GTDB taxonomy): Bacteria > Patescibacteriota > Minisyncoccia > Phycocordibacterales > GWA1-40-21 > CAIJXO01. Next base: position 3,052 of record CAZOJH010000025.1, read on the forward strand.
CGGCTATTTATACCTTACTTAAATTAAATACCGTGGCGCATATTTCCCTTATTGGAGTAGCCCGGTCCGAAGTATCTATTCAGTCTATATTAGATGAAGCAAAAAAGAACATAAAAGATTTAGACCAAAGTGTTTGGGATAGACTCTGTGCCTCGGCATACTATCAAAAGTTAGATTTCAGTAATCTAGAAGATTTTGAAAGTCTGCGAGATAAAATAAAGGAAGTAGAAGTCAAGGATAATTTGTCTCATAATCGTTTATTTTATTTAGCTACTTTACCGGAGCACTTTGAAGCGGCAACCATAAACCTGGCTAGGGCTGGACTAGTGAATTGTAAAGACGATAAATGGGAACGAGTACTTTATGAAAAGCCTTTTGGTTACAGTTTGTCTTCAGCCAGACAAATAAATAAGGAGATTGATAAAGTTTTTCTCGAAGAAAACGTGTACCGGGTGGACCATTATTTAGGTAAGGAACTGGTAGGCAATATTGCCTTGCTCAGATTTACTAACCGGATTTTGGAACCATTGTGGAATAATAAAAACATTGATTCAGTCCAAATAATCTGTGATGAAGACTTTGGCATAAAAAATAGAGGGAATTACTATGACAAATATGGAGCAGTCAAAGACTTTTTGCAGAATCATATTTTGCAGATGCTTTCCTTGGTCGCTATGGAGTCACCAAAGTTTATTTCTGGTGAATATTTGCGGGATGAGAAAGTAAAGGTTTTGAAAAAAACTAAAGTCGTGGATATTCTGCTCGGGCAGTATGAAGGTTATGACAGCGAGAAAGGAGTCACTCCAAATTCCAAAACGGAAACTTTTTTTGCGGCCAAACTTCAAGTTAATAATAGAAGATGGAAGGGAGTACCTTTCTTTGTTCGCGCCGGTAAAAATCTAGCTAAAAAGGAGACGGTAATACACATCAGATTCAAACCAGTGGATTGTCTTTTGGCCAAATCCTGTCCAGCTGATAATAATTATCTGACTATCAGAATTGATCCGGATGAAGGGTTTGCCTTTGAGCTTAATTCCAAATCCTTGCGTAAGGGTTTTGAAGTAGAAACAGTTGATATGGACTATAGCCACCATAGTATTCACGGCGCCAACACCCCAGAGGCTTATGAAGTACTTTTAGAGCAAGCGGTATTGGGCGAGCAAGCTTTGTTTGTTCGTAATGATGAAGTAGAGTTAGCCTGGAAAATAGTGGACAAGATAGATAGGAGAAAGGTGGAGGTTTATAAGTATCCAGTTGGGAGCTCTGGTCCAAGTGAGCTTACCGAGTGGAATAAGAAAAATAATATAATATGGAAATCATAAAACTCGGTTTTATTGGTTTAGGGCGGATGGGCTCAAATATGGTTTATAATTTGCTGGATAAAAAATATCAGGTAGTTGTTTATAATCGCACCAAGGAAAAGATGGAAGAGCCGGTCAAGGCCGGAGCCACTCCTTCCTCCTCTATTTCTGAACTAGTAAAACTTCTTTCCTTCGACAAAGCTCAGGATAAACCCGAACGAAAGGTGATTTGGCTAATGGTCAACGCCGGCGAAGCCCTTGATCAGGTTCTCTCTGAGCTTACTCCGCTTTTGAAGGAAGGGGATATAGTGGTTGATGGTGGTAATTCATATTATAAAGATTCCCAGAAAAGATATGCTAATCTAAAAAAAATAGGAATTAGTTTTATGGACTGCGGGACTTCTGGCGGTATGGGCGGAGCTAGAAACGGTGCGTGCCTGATGATTGGTGGGGATAAAGAGAGCTTTGAATATATCAAAAATGTTTTTAAAGATCTGGCCTTGCCGGACGGCTTTGCTTATCTGGGTAATTCAGGTGCTGGGCACTACGTGAAGATGGTACACAACGGCATTGAATACGGGATGATGTCTGCTTTAGGCGAAGGGTTTGAGACTATTAAAAATTCAGATTTGAATATTGATTTGAAAGAGGTCGCTAAAGTGTATTCACACGGCAGTATCGTAGAAGGTAAATTGATGGGATGGCTCGCTGAGTCATTTAATGAAGAGGGGTATTTGGATGAGATCTCCGGTGAAGTACCAAAAGGCGAGACGGAAGAAGAGATGAAGAAATTAGACGAGGTGTCTCATATGCCCAGCCTGACTAGTGCTATAAAAGTTAGGGAGCAGACCCGGGTCACTCCATCATATGCGGGCAAGCTTATTTCGGCCATGCGGAACAAATTTGGCGGCCATAAAGTAAATAAGGAGATAAACAAAGCCTAAATTCTCAGTCTTCTATTTTGGAAAAAAGTCTTTTATTACCTTAAGATGGGTTTTCTTGATATTACTCTTGTCCACATCCTTAATATCACACCAGATTAGCTCTCGAATTTCTTTCTCATCTGGTTTCCACTGCTTGTCTATTTCCTTGAAATTTACTTTGAAAAAGTATTGTTTAGAGTCAAAATATTTATCAATATCATCAGCATAAAAAAGCTGGCCAACCACAGTTAGCGGTTCAGTCGATACTGGAGTTATCCTCATCCCAGTCTCTTCGTAAAATTCTCTCTCTAGACATTCAATCAGAGTTTCACCTTTTTCTGCTCCACCACCCGGTAAATCCAGATCTTCTTTCCAAGCTAATTTAACAAATAATATTTTATTATCTTTTATTAAAATACCATAAGCTGACTTTCGATCAGTTACTTCACGGCCTTCTGGCTTTATTTTTTCTTTTCCGCTCCTATCTTTGAAAACATTTTGATTGTCTATATTTGGCATATTATATTTATTTATGAAGACACCCCGCGCGAGACAGGACCCAGGCGGGGATGTCTTTCGTGGGGTGATGATCGTGATCAAGCCAGGGCGAGCTCGGGCTGCTTGGGGTCGGAAGCAATCCAAGACGAAACAGCCTGAAAGTCTTGTGCTTCTGGATGTTCGGCCATTGCCTTCTCTACTCCACCTGCCAGCCGAGCATCCATACCGAGCCTCTGGGAGGTAGAGACCACAACCACCTCGTAGTGGGTCTCTTCCCCACCGACCAGCGCTTTTACTTTGACTCCATATCGAGGCATACTCTTCTCCTTCCATCGTTGACCCTGCTGACTAGATGTCAGCACTACATTTGTGGCGACTTGCCGTTCTTTTTCCGTACTTTAGTATATACCCTGGGTATTTTTTGTAAAGTTATTATTCAAATGACTTGACAATCCTCACCGCTTTCTCTTGGACCACGTCATGCTCACCAAATTTAAACATTGCTTTTACTAATTTTCCTTTCAAGACTTCTGGTAGCCAGAAGATGTCATCCGGCCACATGTTTGGGTAGGGGATTTTATCGACGGGAAACCAAGCTGGATTCATCTCCTCACTCTCCGTTGGTACGCCCTCCCACTTTTCCGTAAAATAAGCGTGGACCATCTGATCCCAGGCAGGATTATGCGGAAAATAAAAAGATAACTCCGCAATTTTATAAAGGTCAGTCACCTGTACCCCTATCTCTTCCTTGGCCTCTCTTTTGGCGGCTTCTCCTACTGTTTCTTTCCCAGCTTCCACTTTTCCCCCCACGCCATTCCATCGGTTCTGACCAAACCCGCGCTTTTTCATCGCCAAACAAATATCTGTAATCTTACCTTCAGACTTTTTTATTAAAAAAACTAGTGTGGCATCTCGTAATTTTGGCATGTGGATATTATAACATTTTTTTAAGAAAAGTGTGGTATACTGGAGTAGTGCCTGAGAAATATAAAAGAAACGCTAATACGAAATGTTCGGTATGTCAGAAAGAAATTTATCGTAGGCCAGTACAGCTTGAGAATACAGGAGGCCGGGCTTATTGCAGTATAGCCTGTTATGGGATTTCTGGCCGCAAAGAAAAACCTTGCGTAATATGCGGTAAATTGATATTATCTGGTTTGCATCGCATCACCTGTTCTAGAGAATGTTCGAATATCAACAGAAAGGGGGTTAAATATCATCTAGGTAGGCCAAAAGACAAGGCTGAGGAAATCAGGGCTATAAAAGTTAAGCTGATTTCAATCAGAGGAGAAAAGTGTGAGCGATGTGGCTATAACAAGCCTGAAATATTGCAAGTTCATCACAAAGACAGAAATAGTAGAAATAATGATTTCAATAATTTAGAAATTATTTGTCCGAACTGTCATTTTGAGGATCATTATTCGGAAAAGTTAGTTGAAAACAAGGAGGAGTCGGATAGTGGTTTATTCCAGCGCACTTGAAATGCGCCGTGCCGCAAGGTACCGTGAGTTCGAATCTCACCTCCTCCG
>CAZOJH010000026.1:0-7268 GCA_964580125.1 uncultured Candidatus Saccharibacteria bacterium
AAAAGACCAAGAATCAAATTAAAATATTTAATAAGTGGCGAGAGGCTTTTATGAAGGCCGGTCTTAAACCCATTTGCCATGCCTGTGCTACTTCTGGCACCATCCTTTTTCCTGAAGCACACTTTGATATGGTGCGGATTGGGATTGGTCTCTACGGTATTTGGCCGTCAGCGGAAACACGGGTTTTTGCCCAGACTAAATTTAATTTAAAACCAGTTCTCAGTTGGAAAACAATAATCGGGGAAATAAATAGTATTAAAAAAGGTGAGGGGATTGGTTATGACTTTACGGAGAAGCTTAAACGAGATTCTAAGGTGGCAGTGCTCCCGGTGGGGTATTGGCATGGCTTTCCTCGTGCCCTATCTGGTATTGGCCAAGTTCTAATAAACGGTAAGCGAGTAAAAGTGCTGGGGCGGATTTGTATGGACATAATCATGGTAGACGTGACTGATGTCCGGGGCGTGAAGGTAGGGGATGAAGTGACAATCATCGGCCAAGACAACAAAGAAAAAATAACAGTGGATGATATTGCCGGCCAGCTTAACGGCAGTGCCTATGAATTCATCACTCGCCTCAATCCATTAATCAAAAGAATTTATTTATAAGACATTGACAAACATAGACATACTATGATATTGTGATGGCTCAAGTTTATGAATACAAATTATCACAAATCAACCTCTACTTCGGCATCTCATAGTAGTAATAACGCCCCAAAAAGGCCTACAAGCGGATATCAGGGTAGCAAGCCATACAGAACCACCAAAGGACCCTTTCGCTCAAATAGGCCGTCTTTTGGCGCAAATAGACCCAAATTTGGGGGTGGAAAGCCTTCCTTTGGCGGTAGACCTAGCGGTGGTGGACGAGGCGCGGCTTTTAGCCAGAATATCCACTTTTCTAAGTTTATAAATAAAGCTACTCCTTTGGAAGCCGAAGTGGCTTATGTGCCAGATAATAAATTTTCTGAGTTTATTATTGATCAGCGCCTAAAACAAAATATTATTACCAAAGGTTATGTCACTCCTACTTTAATTCAAGACAAAACTATTCCCCAGATTCTTCTGGGTAAGGATGTGGTGGGGATTGCGAACACTGGTACGGGAAAAACCGGCGCTTTTTTGGTGCCACTGATTCAAAAAGTAATTTTGAATAAATTTGAACGAGTTTTGATCATGGTTCCTACCCGCGAGCTCGCCGTGCAGATCAACCAGGAGCTTAGAAGCTTTGTCACTAACTTGGGAATATTTTCTGCTTGCTGTGTGGGCGGGGCCTCTATCAGTGGACAAATTGCCGAGCTAAGACAGAGGAATAACAATTTTATAATTGGAACACCGGGCCGGCTTAAAGATTTAGTAAATAGAAAGTTTATTGATTTAAATAAATTTGGCACGATTGTCCTTGACGAGGCTGATAGGATGCTTGATATGGGATTCATTGCGGATATGAAATACTTGATGGCTAAGATGCCCGCAAAGCGCCATACCTTGTTTTTCTCCGCCACCATGTCCAAAGAGATTGAAGTCTTGATCAAGACTTTCTTACATGAACCAGTTATTGTTTCTGTTCGAACTGGTGATACCTCAAAGAACGTGGATCAGGATATAGTCCGTGTGACGGGTGACAAGATGGCCACTCTAGAGGGGCTTCTAAAACAAGCTGAATTTTATAAGGTGCTAATTTTTGGTAGAACTAAACATGGCGTAGAAAAGTTATCTAAGAAATTAATTGAAAAAGGTTTTAAGGCGGATTCTATTCATGGCAACAAGCCTCATTCTAAGAGGCAAAAAGCCCTCGGGGCATTTAAGAATAATTCCTTAGCTATATTAGTGGCCACTGACGTAGCCGCTAGGGGACTGGATATTCCGGACGTATCACACGTGATTAACTATGATGTGCCGGCTACTTATGATGACTATGTGCACCGCATAGGCCGTACTGGCCGAGGTGATAAAAAAGGTAAAGCTCTCACTTTTATTGAAGGAAATAGATAAAAATATCAAGGTGAGACCTTGATATTTTTATAATCCTTTACTTATTTATATAAGTATGATATGCTTTTTTACAGATTACGTACAAATTAACCACCAATTACCCAATGGGTAGAAGGAACAAGATGAGTGCTCACATTGTGATCAATATTGCCAAGCCAAGTGGCTTCAGGCGGATGGAGGCCAGGATCAAAGAAGGACTGGCAAAGATCCCGAACCCCGATAAAGTCCGGGTCTACACCTGCCGTGAGATCGAAGCGGATTCATTTCCGCCCGATACCCCCCTGGTACAGGTAGAGTTCTCAAGGAGACAGAAGGACAGCCGGTTTGCTATGAAGCTCACCACTTTCCTCGCCACCCTGAACCCACAGAGGAAGACGGAGGTACCTCAAACCACTTCCCGCCGTAGTCCGCACAAGGGGACGATCTTCGAGTCCCAAGAGTAAAGCGGAACATAACCGCTAAAACACGCCCCACCAACTAAGACTTGGCGGGGCGTAAATCATTATCGGTGACTAATTTCTTGACCTTTATCCGTATCCTTTACAACATATCCTTGGACGAGGATTTCTTTACGCAGTTCATCCGCCTTAGTCCAATCTTTATTCTTCCTAGCAATTTCTCTTTCGTATAATATCTTTTCAATTTCTGGCGGTACTTTTACTTTATTTTTTTGTGCCGGTTTCAAATTTAATCCTAGGACATTATCAAAATCTAATATAGTGGCTAATTTGTCAGCCGGAGATAACTCTGATTTTAAAAGTTCTTGGACGGTCGCCATAGCCTTTGGCAAATTAAGGTCATCACCAATATCTACTAGAAAATTATTTTTATACTCCAAGCTGATTTCTCCAATTTTGTCTCCTAAATTATTAACCTTGGCTAAAAGATTTTCATAACCATTTTTAGCTGACAGCAGTGTCTCCTCGCTCCATTCCATCGGCTTGCGGTAGTGAACCATGAGAGTGGCAAAGCGATAGCTGAGGGGATTGATATTCTTTTCAACAAAGGTGTTAGAAACAGTAATGAAGTCACCAGCACTTTTAGCCATTTTCTTTCCACCGACGATGTTCATGAAGGCGCCATGCAGCCAGTAATTTACCCAGGGAATTTTGCCGGTAGCACTTTCGGTCTGCACAATTTCATTGGTATGATGAATATCAATATGATCAATACCGCCACAGTGAATATCAAATTGTTCGCCAAGATACTTTACACTCATAGCGGAGCATTCTATGTGCCAACCAGGGAAACCAACACCCCAAGGGGAATCCCATTCCATCTGTCTTTTAGGTAGTCCGGAATCTAGGGCAGAAGAGAACTTCCACAGGGCAAAATCCGTGGGGTATTTTTTTTCATGATTGACCTCCACCCTCGCCCCCTCCTGCAATTCTTCTAATTTCTGATGCGAAAGTTTGTTATAGTCGGCAATTCTACTGGTATCAAAATAAATACCATCACTGATTTTATAAGTAAAACCCTTCTCTTCCAGAGTCTGAATCATAGCAATCTGCTCCGGAATATTATCTGTCGCCTTACAAAAAGTATCAGGGAAAATAATATTGAGTCTTTTTAGATCTTCCTTAAAAGCGGTAGCATAGAAATCCGCAATCACCCAGGCACTTTTACCCTCTTTCTTTGATTCATTTTCCACTTTGTCATCACCCATATCACGGTCACCGGTAAGGTGCCCCACGTCAGTAATATTCATAACGTGGTTCACGTGATAACTGTTATAGTTCAAGACTCTTTTTAAAATATCCTCAAAAATATAAGTCCGCATATTGCCCAGGTGTGGGTAACCATAGACAGTGGGTCCACAAGCATACATACCCACTTCACCCTCTTTTATAGGTTTAAAAACTTCTTTGACACGCGTGAGGGTATTATATAGATACATAAATTAAAACCACTTCTTCTTTTTAGCGATAAGGAAGACAATGATCATCACTAGGATTTCAACACCGATAATAATGAACCAACCATTAGCACTATTTACAAAGGGAGTATATTTGGTATTCATTTGGAAGAAACCAGTAATGATAGAGAATGGTAGAGCAAAAAATGTAAAGATGGTAAGGGTTTTCATAATCTCATTTTGTTTGGTCGAGAGGAGGGAATTATTTGTTTCTCTGAGTTCACGCATCACCTCAGTAACATTTTCTAGAATTTTAGAAATTTTGTAGTACTCATTCATAACCTCATTTAAACTCAAGGCAAAAGTTTTACTAGCTAAAACATCAGAATTTTGTTTTAGTGTCTCTAAGACATCACCATGGGGGGAAATAATATGATTAAAATTAATTATCTCTCTACCCACTCGGGATAATTCAAAGACCATGTCTTTTTCTTTACCGGCAAAAATGTTTTTCTCCGCCTCCCGTAATAAATAGTTTATGGAATCAAGCTCGTCAGACATTGACTGGTAAATAGTCTTCATCATGGCTAGAAATACCTCTCCTGAGCCTACTTCCGCTTCATTTTTATCTAGAATAGAGTTCACTTCAAAAATCTTGGCATACTTTTCCATCGCATCTATACTTTCATAGCGGTTAGTGATAATAAAATTCTTACCAATGACAAAATCAATCTCTTGGCGATGGCTCTTGTTATGGGTATGCTTGAAAGCGGGAAAGTGGAGAACTAAATAAATGTAATCTTTATAAATAGAGATCTTATCCTTAAAGGTGGGAAGTAATATATCCTGAGCGACTTCGGGGCTGAGCTCATACTCTTCCATCAGACTTCTGGCCTCATCTTTAGTGGGGATCTCCGTGTCCACCCAGGTGATAGCCTTATAATTTTGTTTTTTTATCATCCATAAATTATAGCATAATACTATTTTCTATACTATAATATCCCCATGCTTAATTATTTAAAAAAGTTTCGTCTTTTGGTTATATTCGCTTTATTTATTGGTCTCTTTTTTGTGCTTGGAATCACTTACGGTAGAAGTCACCCAAGCTCAAACAGTCCAGTTTTTGCCTCAAGTCTAAGCATAATTAATAACAATGAAGCCTCTACCGGTGAAATCATTGATATGGCTCCATTTTGGACGGTCTGGAAAATGCTAGACGACAAATATGTCGCCACAAAAAATAAAGAGGCTACTACCACTGCTCAGGATAGGGTGTGGGGAGCAATCCAGGGTATGACAGATTCTCTAGGTGATCCATATACAGTATTCTTACCACCGGTAGATGCTAAAGAGTTTGAAGAAAATATTAGTGGTAATTTTGAGGGTGTGGGGATGGAGATAGGAATCAAGGACGGAATATTATCTGTTATTTCTCCATTAAAAGGTTCACCGGCTGAAAAGGCTGGCATAAAAGCCGGTGACAAGATAATAACCATCGATGGTAAAACCGCGGTTGACTTATCCACTGATAAAGCCGTCAAATTAATCCGCGGTGCAAAAGGAACCATTGTTAAACTAAGTGTCCTAAGAAATGGCGACAGTAAGCCAATTAACTTTGAAATAGCGAGAGCTGTTATTGATATACCGACCGCAAAGACAGAAATTAAGGGGGATGTCTTTATCATCAGCCTTTACAACTTCTATGCTCAATCCCAGCCCCAATTTAATGCGGCTTTAAAGGAATTCGTCAATTCTAAAAAACAAAGATTAATCCTGGATTTACGTGGTAACCCGGGTGGATATCTGAATGCTGCGGTGGATATGGCTAGCTGGTTTCTACCTCTAGGTAAGCCGGTAGTCCGTGAGGAATTTGGTAAAGATAAGACTGAAAATGTCTACCGTAGTAAGGGCTATGATATCTTCAATGAAAATTTAAAGATGGTGATACTGGTGGATGCCGGTTCCGCTTCTGCTTCAGAGATTTTAGCTGGGGCGCTTCAGGAATATAAAATTGCCAAATTAGTAGGAACAAAGACTTATGGTAAGGGCTCCGTGCAGGAACTAATGCCCGTGACTAAGGACACTTCTCTTAAGGTGACTATTGCTAAGTGGCTCACTCCGTATGGTAAAAGTATCTCTGAAGGTGGCCTCACGCCGGATTATGAGGTAAAAATAACCGAAGCTGATATCAAAGTAGAAAAGGATCCTCAGCTGGACAAAGCGATTGAGATATTAAAGTAGTGGATTGTCAAGCTGTGGTGAATTAATTTTTAGGTTATATTAAATATATGAAAATAATATTATTGAAAGATGTAAAAAAGCTAGGTAAAAAATACGAGGTGAAGGAGGTGGCTGATGGTCATGCACTTAATATGCTGATACCAAACGGTTTGGCTATTACCGCCACCCCGGGCAATATAAACATGATTGAAATGAGGAAAAAGGGTGATATGTTTGAAATTGCAAAAACTAAGGCTGAATTTGATGAGGTTTTAAACAAAGTGAAGGAGATCAGTGTTGAAATTTCTGGTAAGGTTAACGAAAAGGGACACCTATTTGCTGGTATTCATAAAGAAGAAATAGTTGAAGCGGTTTTAAAACAAAAGGGGATTAATCTCCCGATTGAACATCTGATATTAGAAAAACCAATTAAGGAAGTAGGGGAGCATGCTATAACAATAAAAATTGGAGAAAGGGAAGTGACCTTTAAATTAAACGTAAAAGCAGAATAGCTTTCTGTATTAATAAAATCCTCTTTCTCACCACATCCATATCCCTCGTACGAATTTTTTGAAGCTTAAAAAATTCTCCGTTTTCGGCTCAGTCAGCCTCAAAAGCCTCTCCAAAGGAAGATGGTTCAACGAGGATTATCTTAATATTAGATAACGCTTACAATCCCCTTTTTCTCCATTTTAGAAGCAAAAGACATTTTTCTTTTAGTAGCAAATTTTACTTTACCTTCCTTAATAGCGTAGACGGTGTAATCCTTTCCCATCTTAGTATTTCTACCAGGCATAATACTCACCCCTTTTTGTCTCACAATGATAGATCCAGCTTGAGCGGTATCACCATCACCTAATTTAACCCCGAGGAATCTTGGGTTTGAATCTCTACCATTTTTTGTTGTACCGGCTGCTTTTTTATGTGCCATGGCTGTTTAATTAATATTAAAACTCTGTTATAATTTGTCCCATGAGTATAAAGGATATTCCGGAAAAAATCAAGCCCTATTGGACAAACAGAGTCATTCCTTTAATTTCTAAAACAAAAGAGCATTTAGATATAAAAGAGGATACTTTTATTGTCCTGGCTATTATTCTTATTGGCCTAGCCGGCTTTGGCTTGGGTAAGCTTTCAGCGTTAGAAAAAAGTAGGGGAGAAGTGAAGCTAAAACCAGCCAGTTTTATTCCAACTATTCCCTT
>CAZOJH010000027.1:0-7010 GCA_964580125.1 uncultured Candidatus Saccharibacteria bacterium
TGTTCCGGTAGAAATCACTGTTTATGAAGACAGAAGCTATGATTTTAAATTAAAGACCCCTCCCGCCACAGGTTTAATCCTAAAAGCAGCTGGTATAGAGAGCGGTTCTGGTAAGCAACTAGTCAAAAAGGCTGGTTCTATCACCCGGGCTCAAGTTAAAGCTATCGCGGAGAAGAAAATGGCGGACTTAAATGCTAATGACATCAATGCGGCTATGAAGATTATTGAGGGCTCATGTAGGTCTATGGGGATAGAAGTGAAGGGATAATTAAGCTTCATCTTTCAAAATTACAAACAAAAAACAACTCTTTATCAAGGGTTGTTTTTTGTACTGTGGGGTGTAAAATCAGGTGATGGAAAGTACTAAATATATAAGACCAAGTTGGGACGAATATTTTATGAATATTGTTCGAGCCGTTGGTGGGAGAGCCACTTGCGATCGAGGGCGAACGGGCTGTGTGATCGTAAAAGATAAACATATTATTTCCACTGGTTATGTGGGTGCGCCAGCTGGTTGTAAAAGTTGCGATGATATCGGGCATGAGATTGATACTGTGATTCACGAAGATGGAATTCAATCTAAACACTGTGTTCGAACTACTCATAATGAACAAAATGCTATTGCTCAGGCGGCCCGGTTTGGTGTCAGTACTGATGGTGGGACTTTGTATTGTATGATGACGCCGTGTTATACCTGCGCCAAATTATTGATTAATGCCGGTATTAAAAGGGTGGTTGCCGAAAAAGATTATCACGCCGGAACTAGAAGTAAAGAAATATTTGCCGAAGCGGGTGTTAAGTATGAATTATTAAATGCGGAGGTGGTGGCTTATTCTAATATGAAATAAAATAATGGCAAAAAAGATTGTAATTGGTTTGGTGGGAACTATTGCTTCTGGTAAAGATACTGTCGCGGATTATGTGGTAAGAAAATTTGATGGCCAGAGTGTCAGCTTTTCCCAACCCTTACGTGATATTTTGAATAGAGTCTTTTTACCAATAAATAGAATAAATTTATCTAAATTAGCTCAAACCCTGGTTGATAATTTTGGTGGCGATGTTCTTTCTCATACCATAGCTGAAGAAATAAAAATAAACCCCAAAAAGATTTTTGTCTTGCCAAATATTCGCCGGGATTCTGATTATGCTTGTATGATAAATGAAGATAATTTCGACTTTTATTTAGTGGGAATAAATACTGATATAAAAACTTGCTATGAACGTTTAATAAAGCGAGTACAGAATGTAGATGATAAAGGCAAAACCTGGGAGGACTTTCAAAAGGATTTGTTACTGTCCACAGAAATTGAAATAGCCAATTTAGTTAAAAAGTCTTCATACCAGCTTGATAACAATGGTTCTCATGAGGATTTGTATTCACAGATAGATAAGTTAATCACTGAACTTCAGACAAAATAATGAAAAAAGGAAAATTTATTGTTATTGATGGAGTAGATGGGTCAGGTAAAGCCACTCAGGTCAAGCTTTTGGCTGATAAGCTGACCAAGGAGGGATATAAGATAAAAACCATTGATTTTCCTAGGTATAATGACAACTTCTTTGGGGCTTTGATCGGTGAGTGCCTGACTGGTAAATATGGTAATTTTGTCGAGGTAAATCCAAGAATCGCTTCTGTCTTGTACGCGGCAGACCGGTGGGAGACGTCAGAAACAATCAAAGCCTGGCTGGAAAAAGGTTACATTGTCATCGCGGATAGATATGTGAGCTCAAACCAAATTCACCAAGGCGGAAAGATAAGAAATAATAAAGACCGGGAACTATTTCTAAAATGGTTAGACAAGATGGAGTTTGAGGTGTTCAAGATTCCAAGACCAGACGCTATTATCTATTTGCATCTACCAATCTTGCTTAGTCTTAAACTAATTGAGGATAGAAAGAAAACCGACAAAAAGGGTGCGCGCAAATATTTAGAAGGCAAGAAGGATTTAGTAGAACAGGATTTCAAATATTTAAATGATAGCCGGGAGAGCGCCATAAAAATAGTAAGAGGTAACAATAGCTGGATAAAAGTGGAGTGCTCAAAAAATGACGATATTCTCTCGCGGGAAGAAATAAACGCCAAAGTTTATAAAGTTTTTAAAAGTCTAATCAAGTAAAATATGAAAATATTTGTCTATGACGAGTTTGGTCCACAGGATACCGCTATGATGCAGGCGCTCTATTCCCGAAGCGCTCAAAGTGTAGAAGAACATGTAAAGAAAGTCCGAGAGGGGAATTCGGGAAAGTTTATGGAACGCTTCTATGTGGGTTATGGCCACGCGAGTATTGCTGATTGTGGCAGCACTACTATCTTTGTGGAGGGGGTGAGCATGCTTGTAGCTAAAGCGGTACAAGATTGGCCACTATACTCTGGCCAGGAAACTAGCTCGCGCTATATTGATATGTCCAAGCAAGCTATTATTGATCCAGTGGGTAATACCGAGTCAAAAAAGATTTTGGATACCTGGATGAAATTTTATACTGAAAGCCAGGGTGAAGTTCAAATGCATATTAAAAAAAGATATCCCAAAAAGGAGGTGGAGGATGAAGGGGTTTATAATAAGGCAGTTACGGCCAGAGCTTTTGATACTCTGCGAGGATTTTTACCAGCTGGTGTCGCTACCCAATTTAGCTGGCATACTAATTTACGCCAGGCCCATGACAAGCTTGTTTATCTAAGGCGTCATCCACTAGCAGAAGTTAGGGAAACTGCTGAAAAAGTATTAACTGGTCTAAAAGAAAAATACGCCCAGAGTTTTGGACATCAAGAGACACCAGAGCAAGATAAATACTGGAGTTTTGTGGAGAATAAATATAATTATTATTTTAACAAAAGTGCTAAGCCTTTTTCTGCTAAAACTAATATCAATAAAAAGGAAATAGCTCAATACCAGGATATCTTTTCCAAACGGGCATTGAAAACTGGTTTACCGCACTTTTTGTCAGAGCTTGGCAATGTTACTTTTGAGTTTCTATTAGATTTTGGCTCTTTCCGGGATATTCAAAGACATAGAAACGGTGTGTGCCGAATGCCCCTTTTAACAACCAAGTTTGGCTTTAATGAATGGTATTTAAGCGAATTACCAGATGATATACGCAAAAAAGCAGAAAGACTAATTAAGGAACAAGTCAAACTCATTAATAAATTAAAGACGACAGCGGAAAATAAACAGTATTATTGCGCTATGGGTTTTAATGTGACTTGTAAAGTTTCTTACGGCCTACCCGCCGCAACATATGTCTCAGAGCTCCGTTCTGGCCGGTTGGTCCATCCAACCCTGAGAAAAGTAGCCCATCAGATGAGTCGATCCCTGATGAAAATGTTTCCTAGCCTGAAATTACAGTCAGATTTTAGTCTGGATGATTGGAATATCAGAAGGGGGATGCAAGATATTAAAGAAAAAAAATAAAATGAAAGATAAACAAATAGAAAAGTTGATCAAGGCAGAGGAGGTGAGACAAAAGAAAACCATATCTTTGATTGCCTCAGAGAACTATGTTTCTGATGATGTTCTAAAAGCTTTGGGTTCAAAGTTCACAAATAAATATTCAGAAGGTTATCCTGGCCATCGCTATTACAAAGGACAGACTTTTACTGATCAGGTGGAAGAACTTTGTCGAGCGCGAGCCCTAAAGCTTTTTAAATTAAATCCTAAAGACTGGTCCGTGAATGTGCAGGCTTTATCTGGATCACCGGCTAACTTAGCGGTGTATTTGGCCTTGGTACCAACAGGCGGGAAGGTGATGGGAATGTCCTTAGATCACGGTGGACATCTCACTCACGGGCATAAAGTCTCCGCGACTGGAAAAATATGGACGCAAGTACCCTATGGTGTGAATAAGGATACGGAAGTGATAGATTATGAAGAAATAAAAAAGATTGCCATAGCGGAAAAGCCAAACATGATTATTGCTGGCTACACGGCTTATCCTCGGATTGTGGATTTTAAAAAGTTTAGAGAAATAGCTGATGCAGTGGTACATCCTGAGGCTGGGCGAAGGACGATACTCATGGTGGATATGTCCCACTTTGCGGGACTCGTAGCTGGTGACGCCTATCCCAGCCCTTTCCCGTATGCGGACGTGGTCACTACCACCACGCACAAAACTTTACGTGGCCCACGCAGTGCTTTGATTTTTTCTAGACTTGATAAAACACAGACAAGTGCCAAGGGTAATCAGATAAGTTATGGAACATTGATTGATAAAGCCGTTTTCCCCGGCCTACAAGGTGGGCCGCACATGAATCAGATTGCTGCCGTAGCCGTAGCCTTGAAAGAGGCATCTGCTCCGGCTTTTAAAAAGTATGCCAAGCAGGTAGTCAAGAACGCCAAAGTGTTAGCCGAGGAATTAAAGAAATTAGGCTGGAAGATTATTTCTGGTGGTACGGATAGTCACTTGATTTTGGTGGATACCGGGAAAATCAGTGGGGCGGAAGCGTCTGACCGCTTGGAAAAAGTGGGAATTATTGTAAATAAAAATACTATTCCTAACGAACCGCGTTCTCCCATGGATCCATCTGGTATTCGCCTAGGTACCGCCGGGGAAACCACTCGTGGAGCCAAAGAAAAGGATATGATCAAGCTCGCTAAGAGGATTGACCAGGCGTTGAGAAAGTAGTTGACTTTTATACAAAAAAGTGTATAATAGTGGACAGATGTTAGAACCTTAAAAAAGCCAAGGAATTTTGAATTTGCCACAGCTTTTAGTCGGTTTAACTTAAATCTATTAAAAGCTGTGGCAAAACCAAGTGGTAGAGCCGAAAAGATCACATTGATCAACAGCAAGAGTCAAAGTGACAATATCCAATAAGGATAGTCACGGAAAGGTGCGAGATGAAAGCTGAAAAGAATCAGTTCAGTGCTGGTCTGGGAGCGAAGATCTGTGGAGCGTGGGCAGAGGCCGATGGTGTCCCGGAGGAGCTGAATGCTCTGGCGGAGAAGCCGGACATTCTGCGTGGGGTCATCGAGGTCCTACCTGGTCGCTCCGAGATCAAGCCGATGGAGTTCACCGTGGACCTCGATGCCATTCCGTTCATCCCGAACGGCTGGTCGGTGGAGTCTCACGTCAAGGGTGGTCAGTGGAAGTACGATACCACCAAGGTGTCCCTCTATCTGTCCGAAGGTCAGAGGGACGGCAAGTGGATGGTCGGCACGGAGCTTCGTCAGGAACTCGACAGTCTGTCAGTCATGAACGCCAATTTGTTGGAGTTCTACTTGGCTCACCTCCCCATCATCCCTGAAGACTGGAAAGGTAAGTATGTCTTCTTCTGGGGAACCGTCTATCGGAGCGCCCGCGGCAACCTCTGTGTCCGGTGCCTCTGCTGGGGTGGCGAGGGGTGGCGTTGGGACTACCGTTGGCTCGAGGACGTTTGGAGCGACGGCAACCCGGCGCTTCTGCACGGCAAGTAGTCCTTGGCTCTTGCCACTAGGTCCTGGTCCTCGTGACTTAGACCTTGGCTTAAAAAAATTGTGGTATTCCACTAAAACGCTTTCCGAAATAGCGTAGAATCGGAACCTCGTACGCCATCTGGTGTGCGAGGTTTTTACATTTATGCTAAAGTAACAGCGGTAGTAGGTGAGTATAAGTAATGGGTCAAGGCTCATTGCCACCGAATCCAGTATCCATAAGCTGAGAACGTTTGCGGTCAAGGCTTCAGACGGAGGGCTTATGTAGACACTTCAATAAAAAATGAAGATACTTGGTAATAGGGTCGGGTGATTATAGATCACGAAATATCTTACGTCCCCGCGAGTATTCAAGGGGTATGCTATCGCTCAAGGCCTTTACCATCAACTCACAGACAGCTACCTCGATTCGGAAACCTGGACGTGGTTCCCGACCGAGAGACTCCCCGGTGGCAGGAACGCGAGTGGCTATTGGAGTCCGTGCTTCGGCGATGTCAGGTTCTACTGGCACGACCCCGGCTTCGGGCGCGGCAGCGCGGGGGCTCGTCTGGCAATCGAGGTTCCCTCCCACCTTTAACCTTGATCCCTTCGGAAAGGATCACACGAATGGGCGATGTCTTGAAATATAGACACCGCCCATTTCCTTTTTTTACTAAATTAGATATCTCATATATAATAATCCCGAGCTGTTAAGTTGGTCCCACACTAATTTCAAAATTAGTGTGGGATGGCAATTTGCTCATATTAAGAAATTGCTTGTTATTTTCTATACTAAGCATACTCTGCCGTATGACAACACAGAAAGTCCCGATGAGGACTGTCGGTGAACTGGAAAGAAGATAACAAAAAGACTCCCCGATGGCAGGACCGTGAACGGCAATTGGAATCCGAGCAACGGCAATGTCAGGTTCAACTGGAACAACCCCGACTACGAGAACGACAACACGAGGGCTCGTCTGCTTACTTCACACACCAGTGAGGAGAGTGGACGAGCTGTTTTCTATTATGCATTATTGATAATAATGGTAGTAGGTGAGTATGATAAATATTCTCAAGTACACCATGGTGCACTTCATTTAAAAAAAATTTTGAGAAAATAATTGACCTTTGTAGAAAAAGGGTGTATAATAGTAGGTAGATGCTTAGAACCTTCAAGCGCAACGTGGTAAAAACCGAAAGGAAAAAATACTATGAGCAAACAGAGTCAGACTGCCAAGTTGATCGCTATGATTGTGGCCGAGGTAGAGGAACATCAGAGACTGATCAGTGACTCCAATGGTTCGCAGACGTCTCTTCTTGGTCCTGTTGCGAATGGATGGACTGAGAAAGACGGTGTGATCAGATTCTCCATCCCCACGGCTGACTGGGAGAAAAGTCCACAGTGGTTTGATCGGATCGAGAAGCGTGTCAACCGCGACTTTGGCGGTCGGTGGTTCTTCAAATGCCAGAGGTTTTTGTGCGTATGTGGTGGTGTTTGGAGGGTGTGTATGCTTTCGCGTAAGCCCATAAACTAACTGGCTCGATCCTGGTTTTTGACCCTTGGTCTCTTGGAAACTTGGATCTCGGCACCCTGCATAGCTTCGGCTGTGCGGGGTGCTTTTA
>CAZOJH010000028.1:0-6652 GCA_964580125.1 uncultured Candidatus Saccharibacteria bacterium
TGAAGAGCAAATTCCAGGTGAAAAGTATGCTCAGGGTGAGCGAATCCGCGCTTATCTATATAGAGTAGAAGAGACTCCTAAGGGAATTTTCTTGAAATTATCCCGTTCCCACCCTAAATTCCTAGAAGAATTGTTCAAAATCGAGGCGCCAGAAGTATTAAATGGTGTGGTGGTCATGAAAGCTATCGCCCGTGAAGCTGGTTCTCGTTCCAAGGTGGCCGTAGAATCAACTGATACCCACATTGATCCAGTCGGTTCGCTTGTCGGTCAGCGCGGAGTGCGTGTAGCTACTGTTATGAGTGAGCTCGGCGGAGAGAAAATAGATATTATTGAATGGTCAGCTGATCCTAAGAGATTTCTCGAAGATGCTCTTTCTCCTGCTAAAATCCTAAACGTGGAAATAGATGAGACAGAAAAGAAGGCCACAGTAGAAGTTTCTCCGGACCAACAGTCCCTAGCTATTGGTAAGGGTGGACAGAACGTCCGTCTTGCCGCCAAACTCACCGGTTGGAAAATCGATATCAAATCCACCGCTGTCCCCGCAACTGAAGAAACCCCCACCCAGATAGAAGAATAATTAAATTAGAAAACTCAGAGAAATCCCCTCTGGGTTTTCTAATCTTGTAGAAAATAGAAAAATCCGCTATAGTACCGAACATTATAAGAAGTTTTAATAATTAATAAATATATCTATGAACGGATACATTTGGTTCGCGCTTATCGCTTCGCTCGTCGCTATTATTTACGGTCTCGTTTTAGCTCGCTCTATTTTAAAGAAAAGTGCTGGTAATGCCCGAATGCAGGAGATTGCCAAAGCCATTCAAGACGGCGCTAGCGCTTATTTAAACAAACAATACAAAACTATCGGCATTATCGCCGCTGTTTTGTTTTTAATAATTGGTTTCATCCCAAAGTTAGGCTGGACCATGGCTATCGGCTTCCTCGTCGGGGCCTTTCTCTCCGCCCTGGCTGGCTATATTGGGATGAACGTTTCTGTCCGGGCCAATGTGCGTACCACGGAAGCCGCCAGAAGTGGTATGGACGCTGCCCTTTCCCTCGCTTTTAAAGGCGGTACGGTTACCGGTCTGCTTGTCGTCGGTCTCGCTCTTCTTGGTGTTACTGTTTTCTATGCCATCACCGGTAGTGTCACCGCTCTTGTCGGTCTTGGTTTTGGTGCTTCCTTGATTTCCGTTTTTGCTCGTCTCGGTGGAGGAATATTCACCAAAGCGGCGGATGTGGGAGCTGATCTAGTGGGTAAGCTTGAAGCCGGCATTCCCGAGGATGATCCTCGAAATCCAGGCGTAATCGCTGACAATGTAGGAGATAACGTAGGTGACTGTGCCGGTATGGCCGCTGACCTCTTTGAGACTTACGCCGTTACTTCTGTCGCTACGATGCTTTTAGGTTCTCTCCTATTCGTTGGTTTTCAGGGAGCGATTCTATACCCTCTTGCTATCGGGGGTATCGCTATTTTTGCTTCCATCATCGGTACTTGGTTTGTAAAACTTAGTGCGGGTAGCCAAAATATCATGGGTGCTCTTTACAAGGGCTTGATTGTTTCTGGAATACTCGCCGCGGTCGCTTTCTACCCGATCACAAAAATGTTAATGGGTGGTCAAAATCTTTATTCCGTCTGGGACCTTTTCATCTGTTCCCTCGTTGGTCTCGTCGTTACCGGCGCCCTTGTCGTCATCACCGAATACTTTACTTCTACTAAATACTCTCCCGTCCAGTCTATAGCCAAAGCATCCCTCTCCGGACACGGGACAAACGTTATCCAAGGTCTAGCTATTTCCATGAAGTCTACTGCTTGGCCTTTAATCACTATTGTTATCGGGATCTTAGTTACTTATTATTTTGGTGGCCTTTATGGTATTGCTGTCGCGGCTATGTCCATGCTTTCCATGACTGGTATTATTGTGGCTATTGACGCTTACGGCCCTATTACTGACAACGCTGGTGGTATCGCGGAAATGGCGGAATTACCAAAGGAAGTTCGTGATGTCACTGATCCCCTAGACGCTGTTGGTAACACCACTAAGGCCGTCACCAAGGGTTATGCTATAGGCTCCGCCGGTCTCGCCGCCCTTGTCCTTTTTGCCTCTTATACTGAGGAAATTATCAAGGCCGGTAAAAGTATTTCTTTTGATTTAAGCAATCCTTATGTCATCGTCGGTCTCTTTATTGGAGGTCTTCTCCCTTATTATTTTGGTGCTCTTTGTATGGAAGCCGTCGGTAAAACTGCCGGCAAAGTAGTGGAGGAAGTCCGCAGACAGTTTAAAGAAATCAAAGGTATTATGGACGGTTCCGGTAAGCCGGATTATGCGGAGTGTGTCTCCATCGTCACCGGTGCTGCTATCAAACAGATGATTGTCCCAGCCTTAATCCCCGTCCTCACCCCTATCTTAATAGTTTTGATTTTTGGTAAGGATAATGGTTTAGTAGTTCTTGGAGGACTTCTGATGGGTTCTATTGTCACTGGTTTGTTTGTAGCTATCTCCATGACCTCAGGTGGTGGGGCTTGGGACAATGCCAAAAAGTATATTGAGAAAGGGAACTTTGGTGGCAAGGGTAGTGATGCCCACAAAGCCGCGGTGACTGGAGATACTGTTGGTGATCCTTATAAGGATACAGCTGGTCCCGCTATCAACCCAATGATCAAAATTCTCAACATCGTCGCTCTCATTATTGTCGCTTTGGTTGTCTAGTATTGATTTAAAAAATAAAGGTGTATAATAAACGTATGGAGATAGTCCCTCCATACGTTTATTAATTTAATGAACTAATAAAAGAAAAAATGAAAAAAATAATTATTTTAGGAACACTAGTGCTAATTTCACTCCCTTCAATCATGTTGGCGGCGGTCAGTCCTTTTTACAAGGAGTGTATGCAAAGAGGCTACATTGTTGAGGACATCAATAGCAACTCTGACGCGGTAGCTTATTGTGTCTTCCCTGACAAGACTAAGTGTCCGATAAAAGAATTTAACGAAGGAACATGTGGACAAACTTTTATGACGACAAATTATTGCGTTAAAAAAGGGACAATGATCTGGGATGAAAACAAGTGTTGCGCTGGAACTAATGCTTATTTACCAAAAGGGGTAGCCGGCCAAGCCAGGTGCCAGCCTGACGCTTCTGTAACACAAACTGTCCCTGTAGCAGGGGAACAAGAAGACTGGGAAGCATTTACTGATGATGAGAAAAAGGCCAAGGCGATTGAAGCCTTAAATGCTGTAATAAAAAAGGATGCAATACATGCCGTAATTAATACCACAGGATCAGGTAGCGGAATAAAGAAAATAATAAAGCTGGAAGCAGAAAACAAAGTTAATGGCCTCCTGCAACGTATAGATATAGCAGAGAAAAGATTAGAGAATAGAGAAAAAAATATTGAAATAATTAGAGAAAAGATTGCTTCTACCACGGCTTTTAATTCACAAAGAAAACTGGAAAATGCTAGTGCTAAGCTTCAAAAGGGTTTTGAGGGGGTAGATGATGCAGCTGACAGGCTAGCTAAAAAGGAACTTAAGGTGGTTGATGTTTTGGGTATGATTGCGGGAAAAATACAAACAAGAATAAACATAATTAAATCTAGTGGACTAAATATGAATTTAGCAGAGGTTAAGTTGGCTGAAGCCGCCGGTAAAATAGAAGAAATCACCGTCGTAGCAGATGATTTGTCAGAGTTACTGGCAGCGACAATCACTGAGGAGAACAAAGACCAATTATTTACCGACATCAAAACTGCTCAAGAAAAAATCAGAGATTTAGCAAATGAGACGCACACCCTTTTGGTTGACGCGGTCAAAGAAATAGCTAAAGTCCTACCATTGAGAGCGGCCACTGCCACTACGACTGATTAAATAATGTTTAAAATTTTATTAGCTAGGTAGTTTATAAGTCTAACAAAAAAACTATATGGAAAATGAGGAAAAATCAAAAGGTGTCGGTGGAATAATTGCAGCTATCATTATTATAGTCCTTCTGATCGCTGGTGGTTGGTACTTTATTGGTAACCGGGTTGAAAAGATCCAGGACCAAAAAAATAATGGTTCAGCAATTGAAGTCACTACCGGCACTTCCACCGAAATTACTGACATCCAAACGGATTTGGACAATCTCAATGTAGATACGCTACTCAAAAACTAGCCTCAAGTAAAAACCTCATAGCTATTACTTTTTTGTGCCTTACGGACTGAGATTTTTAGTAAAAAATCGAGGGAGTAGAGAAGAAATTTTGTGACGACAAAATTTCTATCGTGCTAAGAAAAAGTTATAGTTATGAGGTTTTGTAGTATGTGCTTTTTGCATTTTTCCGCTTTTTCCGCTAGACTCTAGAAATTATGAAATATAAAATAATTAATACCAAGGTCTTAGCTGACTCTGAAGTAGAAATAGATTGTGAAATAAGTGCCGAGGCGGTAGCCACCTACCGCCCCAAAGCGGTGTCTAAAATCCAGAAGGATCTGACTCTCCCTGGCTTTCGTCCAGGTCATGTACCAGAAGCCATGCTTGTGAAGCATGTGGGTGAGCTTTTTGTCTACAATGAAATGGCTGAGCTGGCCATTAACGAGGCTTTTCCGGAGATAGTTACTGAATCAAAAACCAATTTTATCACCATGCCACAAATTCAGATTACTAAGATTGCGGACAAGAGCCCTATTGTTTTTAAGATTGTTGGCCCCGTGATGCCGGAAATAAAGTTAGCAGATTATAAAAAAATTGCTAAGAAAGAAAATTATGAGAAGGCGGAACCAACGGAAGCCACCGAAAAGGAATTGGAAGAAACAATTGAGGAGATCAGAAAAAATTATGCTTTAAAAAATCATACTCACAAAGAAGGCGAGGAACACAAAGAGGATGAGAAGATGGATTTGCCGGAAGTAAATTTAGAGTGGGTGAAAAAGCTGGGTAAATTTGAAACGGTGGAAGATTTCAAAAATAAAATAAAAGAAGGAATTCAAAAAGAAAAAGAATTTAAGGCCAAGGATAAAAAGAGGATGGCCATTATTGAAAAGATTTTAGAAGATACCAAGGTCACCTTACCCAAGGTGATGATTGAAAGTGAACTTCACAAAATGCACGCCCAGTTTGAGGATGATATTACTAGAGCTGGTCTAAAAGTGGAAGATTATTTGAAACATTTAAAAAAGACCCCGGAAGATTTGAAAAAAGAATGGATACCAGATGCGGAGAAAAGAGCCAAGGTTCAAATAATTATTACTAAAATTGCCCTGGATGAAAAGATTGAAGCTGACAAAGAGGTGGTAAAAAAAGAGGTAGATAATCTATTAAAAACATACAAGGATGCCACTGAGGAGCGCACCCGCGCCTATGTGGAAATGATGCTCACCAATGAAAAGGTTTTTGAGTGGTTGGAGAACATAAAATAAAAACAACTTTCTGGAACATACTTGGAGTGATTAGGTACTCCGTTAAACGGAAAGTATATTCTGGAGAGTTGTTTTTAAATAATTTTACCGATGAAAGGCTTCCCAGACGGCGGCGATAGCAGCGGTTTCTGCCCGGAGGATATTGTGGCCGAGCGAGCAAATCTGAAAATTATTATCTTTAAATAATTTCATTTCTCTTCCACTCCACCCGCCCTCAGGACCAATAAAGACTGCTACTTTTTCATCAAATAGTTTGTCATCATTTTCCGGCTGTGTTTGAGTCTGTGAATCACAATTTGTTTCTCCGGTATGAAACACCACGCAAAACTTGTTATCATTTACTGCTTGTGAAACAGCATTCCTTAGATCAGTAATCTCCAGGACCTTTGGCAAGGTAACCCGGCCACTTTGCTCACTTGCTTCTTTCACAATTTTACTTAATCTCTCCAGATTCAAATCTTTTTTCTCACTTCGTTCAGAAATAACCGGGTGGATTTCTGCTACGCCAATCTCTGTACATTTTTCCGCCGCTAATTCAAAATTACTTTTCTTAATCAGGGATAGATAAAGTGAAACAAAGTTATGATGTTCAGGAAAGTTATTCACCGCTGATGTATCCTCTAGGTCTTTAAAATCATCTTGTCCGTCACTAATAATATTCAACACTACTTTATTTTTAGAGACTGAAATAATCTCAGCCTTACAGTCTGGACCTGTTCCATCAAACACCACCACCTTATCCCCCACCTTGAACCGAAAAACATTTACGAGCTGATGAATTAAATCAGGATCGGAGATATTGATCTCTGTCTCCTCGCCTATCTTTTGTTCGATATAAAACCGGTGTAACCTCATGTGAAACAGTATAATCAAAACAAAAATTAACACAACTATGTTTTGATGGTTGTGTTTTTTTCTGCTTTAATATAATCTTTAATTATTATCAGCTAACCAATAAACATATGTCATACTTAATTCCCACCGTTATAGAGAAATCACAAAATGGCGAACGCGCTTATGATATTTATTCTCGGCTATTAAAAGAAAATATTATTTTTCTCGGTGGACCGATCGATGATGATGTGGCCAATATCATTATTGCTCAACTTTTGTTTTTACAAAGTGAGGATCCCAAGAAAGATATTCGTCTTTATATAAATTCTCCTGGAGGCCACGTCTCCGCTGGGCTTGCCATTATTGATACCATGAATCACATTAAAAATGACAGTGATTTTTTACATACGCTTACCCTCCTCT
>CAZOJH010000028.1:6662-6893 GCA_964580125.1 uncultured Candidatus Saccharibacteria bacterium
ACATTAAAAATGATGTCTCCACCGTCTGTGTGGGTATGGCTGCAAGCATGGGAGCGGTGATTCTAGCCTCGGGAGCCAAGGGCAAAAGATACTCCCTTCCCAACTCGGAGATAATGATCCATCAGCCGTTAGGAGGAGCTCAGGGTCAAGCTACTGATATTCAAATCACCGCTAAACAGATTCTGAAATTAAAGGAGAAGCTAAATAAAATGATGGCCGAGAGAACGGGTA
>CAZOJH010000029.1:0-6883 GCA_964580125.1 uncultured Candidatus Saccharibacteria bacterium
TTGAATCCAAGCCAGCTCTTCACGCTTACCGTGCCCCCCGGCGTGAACATCCGTATCATAATAAGTAATGATTTTGGCATCATGGCGGAAGAGGTTATCCTTGAGTCCAGTGATAGCGCGCTCGTTCCCTGGGATGACGGAGGATGATAGGATAATGGTATCTGTTTTATTGAGCTTGATTTGCTTGTGATTGTTATTGGCCATCCGCATGAGAGCGGCAAACTCTTCACCTTGGGCACCAGTAGCGAGGATCATCAGCTTGTGGGGCGGATAGTCCGCAATATCTTCTACGTTAATGATATGATCAACTTCCGCCAAGCGGAGGAATTTGATAACCTCAACGTTGTTTTTCATACTACGCCCCTCAATCACCAGCTTCTTGCCGTACTTCTTCGCCATGTTGATAAAGTGAATGATGCGTTCTACCTGGGAAGCAAAAGTGGCAATCACAATTCGTCCAGTAACCTCACTGACGATCTTGTCTATAGTTTTAATTACTTGATTTTCTGATATAGTCCAGCCTGGTTTTTCAATACCAGTGGAGTCCATAGTAAGTAGGAGGACATTTCGGTCTTTAAAAAATTTGTACTGTTCAAACTCTTTGGGAGCGACAACTCCGTTTTCATTTTCTACTCGGACATCACCAGTGTTTACAATGTCTCCAAGTGGGGTTTCAATCACAATTCCGGTAGAATCCGGGATAGAGTGGGTTAAGCCAAAGAATTTCAACTTAAGGTCTGGGGTGATAGGTATAAAGCCGTCATCCTTACCAGCAATTTTAATATTTAATTCTGGCAAATGAGGGAATTCAGTTTGTCTTTTCTTTATAAGTAAAGCGCCAAATTCTCTGGTATATATTGGTGGGTTACCAAGTTTTTCTATCAAATAGGGAATACCGCCAATGTGATCCAAGTGCCCGTGAGTGATTACCAACGCTCTAATCTTGCCTTTTCTTTCCTCTAGATATTTTGTGTTTGGTAAAATATAATCAATTCCTGGAGTCTCTTCAGTTTTAAATTGAATACCAGCATCAATGACAATAATGTCATTTTTATATTCGATGGCCGTCATATTTTTACCTACCTCCTCCACTCCACCAAGGGGGATGATGCGGATAGTCCTATCATTAAGAGCGGGTACAATATCTTCAAACTTTTTATGGACACTTGGCCCAGTTCTTTTAGGAGGAGTGGGTCTCCGGGTATTCTTTAGCTGTCTCTTGGCGTTGTGCTGAAGACCGGGCATGGAAGATAACTGTCCACCAGAATTATTATGAGCCGGTGTATTATTCCTGGGAATGTTTCTCAGGATAGAGCTATCAGCGTGAAAGGGGGCAGACCTCCTCCTCTCGTTATTATTGGTATTGTTAGTGGTCATCATTATTTTAAGTTATTTTAATAAAAAGTTCCAAATATTATTTGTTTGAATATACCATTTGTATACTTCTTCAAATCTTTCTGAGCGGTTGTTAATAAGTCCTGATTTAAAACCTTGGATTTCTTTTGGCAGAATATAAATAAATTCTGGTGAATAAATAAATATAGCTGGTATATCATTCTTAATCTCATCTTCGAAAAGAGCATACTTTTTTAATCGGGCCGCTTTATCGGTTATTTGTCTAGCATCCTCTAAAAGTTTATCGGCTTTGCTGTTGGTATACATGGCTACGTTATAGCCGGTATTTCTTTGGGATGAGTGCCAGAACGCAAAAAGGTCTAAACTTCGGCTAATAATTTCTCCAAAAAGGAGAGCGTCATATTTCCGTTGAGCAATCACACTTTGATTTAAATCACTAGGATCAAACGTTTGAATTTCTACTTGGACACCAAGTAAAGCCCAATCTTCCTTTAAAATATCCGCCGCTTTTTTTAGGTCGGTGGTATTAGAAGTAGAGATAGAGAAAGCCAATTTTTGGGTTTCTGTTTTACTCATTTTCTTTTCCCAAACACTATTCACCTCATTAAATTTCCAGCCAGCTTTGGTAAGAATGGCTTTGGCTTGTTCGATCGCTTCTGTCTTGTTGTAGACTGTTTCTGCCTGGTCTGGTTCTGAAGTAATACCATCTGGTAGAGGGCCGTCTATCTTTTTACCGTAACCGTTAAGAACTTCTGAAACAATCCGGTCTTTGTCCACTGTCATATTTAGGGCAGTTCGTACCTCCTTGTTCAAAAATATCTTTGCTTGGTTTTGATTAAAGAATACGCCAAAGACTCTAGGTAAGGATATTTTTTCAGCACTAGTATTTTTCTTGCTCTTAAGCGTATCAAGGTTTTGAGGAGACAGGGAATTTGTGCTACCTATTTCATTGGCCAGATAGGCATCAGATAGGGCCTTTTCATTTTGGTAAAAGTTAAATTTAATATTCGTAATAAAAGGCTCTCCTAAGGTATAATCCTTAAAGGATTTTAGTTCATAACTAGTTGGTATTCCCAAATTATCTCTAATAATTTTATTTACTTTATAAGGACCAGAACCAACTGGTTCTATGTTATACAGACTAAGAGCAAACTGATTGGCGGTAGCTCCACCCCAAATATGTTTAGGTAAAATACCCAAGGTGGTGTTTTCTAAGAAGGGAGAGTAAGGCTGTTTGAGATTAAAGGCAATCTCTGTTTCGTTGATTTTCTCGGCCTCGACTCCTATCCAGCTATTTCTTTTAGGACTACGAAGGGTTGCATCCTGAGCCATTTGGACAGTAAATTTTACGTCATCGGCGGTAACCTTCACTCCATCATGAAAATAGGCGTCATTTCGTAATTTGAAGGTATAAGTTAATCCATCTGGAGAAATGGTATAGCTTTCTGCTAAGTCTGGTATTAGGTCACCAGATGCCGTCGCGCGCATCAGTCCAGAATAAATCGAGTAGGTTAGATCTCGGTCTGAATCTGATAATTCAAGCAACGGATTTATAAATTGGGCACTGCCAATCACGCCCTCAGTCAGAGAACCACCATGAGCTGGTACTTTGGTTACAAAATGTAAGTTAGCTTTCCAAAACAAGGAAAGACTAGATATCACTAAAACAATAGCGAGGATTATGAAAATTGTCTTCTCCGTCAAACCGAAAGATTTTACAATTTTCTCTAAATAATCAAATTTGGATCTATAGATATCTTTTGGGTTTAACATAAATAAAAAGGGTCAATAATAATTAGACTAGCAAGATAACGTTTTAAGAAAAATAAATGACTATTTTATTACTAAAATTAGTAGGGAAGAAGCCGCAAAGAGAACCGCTACTATGATTGTAAAGTAAAATAATTTCTGTTCAAAACCACGTCTAGTGTGGAAACCAGCATTAAAATTATCATTGCCACCAAAAGAGCCACCAACACCGGCATCGGACTTTTGCACGAGAATAGCCACCATGAGTAACACAGATAGGACTATTTGAATATAAGGTAATATGGCCACTAAACTAGTCATTCCGGTCATTATAGCACAGAGGAATATTATTGCAACTTTACTTGTGTGGATAGTAGGTAGATTTTTGTAGTATTATATGGTATACTCTTTGACAGTCGGAAGGTATCATTTAGTAATTATTTTAATTAAAATTCATGTCAATCATTTATATCATAATCGGTTTAATCATTATATTGGCCATTTGGGTTATTTTTGCCTACAATCATTTTATTGCTCTTATTAATCATGCTAAGGAAGCCTGGTCAGATATCGACGTACAGCTTAAAAGGCGTTATGACTTGATTCCTAATCTCGTAAATACCGTTAAGGGTTATGCTACTCATGAAAGCACCGCTTTTGAGAAGGTGACTCAGGCTAGGGCGGCCGCTATGGGTGCTGGAAATATTGCTGATAAAGGTAAGGCAGAAAATATGCTAACCGGTGCTTTGAAGTCCGTCTTTGCTATTGCCGAGGCTTATCCAGAACTTAAGGCTAATCAAAATTTCTTGGGCCTACAGACTGAGCTTTCTGATACTGAGAATAAAATCCAGGCCTCCAGAAGATTTTACAATGGTAACGTTCGAGACTTAAATATCGCCATTGAAGCCTTCCCTGGTAATCTTATTGCCAGCACCTTTCACTTCGCCAAGATGGAGCTCTTTACTCTAGAAGAAGAAGCCGCTAAACAACCAGTAGAAGTGAAGTTCTAAACGTTATATGGCTACAATCTATACGGAACAATCAAAAAATGTCAGAAGAACATGGTTTTTGATGACCTTGTTCTTTGTAATAGTGATCGGGCTGGGGTATTTTATTTCTTATTACTACAATAACCCAGGTATTTTATTTGTGGCGGTAATCTTTAGCTTGGTAATGAATATTGCCAGTTATTGGTATTCGGACAAAATTGTCCTTTCTATATCTGGAGCTAAACCTGCCGATCACGATACTTATACAGATCTTTACCATATAGTAGAAAATCTTTCTATTACTGCCGGACTACCCATGCCTAAGGTATATATAATGACTGATTCATCACCAAACGCCTTTGCTACTGGTAGAGATAAAGAGCATGCCGTAGTGGCGGTAACTACAGGTCTTTTGCAAATTTTGAATAAAAACGAACTTGAGGGGGTGATTGCTCATGAACTATCTCATATCGGAAATAAAGACATCTTATTATCTACCGTAGTAGTGGTTCTGGTGGGCTTTGTTTCTATCTTGGCCAATATTTTCATGCGTGGTGGTATAGGAAGGGGGGGGCGAGACAATGACAGTAAAGGGGGCAACATCCTTGCGGTCATTGGTATTGTTCTAGTAATATTATCACCGATCTTTGCCAAATTAATTCAGCTCGCTATTTCTCGAAAGCGGGAATTTTTGGCTGATTCCTCTAGTGTACTTTTGACTCGGTACCCCGAGGGTTTGGCAGGAGCCCTACAAAAGATTTCTGGCTCAAGTATTCCCATGCAAAATCCTAATAATGCTACCGCCCACCTTTTTATTGCTAATCCTTTTGGTTTACAAGCACGGGCCGGTAGCTTTGGTAAAAAGATCTCTGGTTTATTTAGCACCCACCCACCAGTGGAGGAGAGAGTAAAGGCGATCCTTGGAACAAAAAATGAACAAAAATAGGTTAAAAAAGATTGAGCAGAAAGTTACGAATAAAATTGAGGATAAAATACTTTCTTTGAAAATATTTGATGAGCCAAGGCCGGATTATATTTCCAAAATTACCATCAGTGACAAGATTTTAGATAAGACTGTTTTAAAATTATTTCCCAACTTTGTTCGACCGAATTTTCTAACTGTTTTTCGTCTCATTTGCATACCATTTATCATTTTCTTTTTACTGCACGAAAATTACGGGATAAGTTTTTGGCTTTTTGCTTTGGCAGCATTAACCGATGCGCTAGATGGGGCCATGGCCAGAACTAGGCATCAGATTACTGACTGGGGAATAGTCTTTGATCCGTTTGTAGATAAGCTTTTGATTGGAAGTGTCTCCCTCATCATTATTTCTAGATTTATCAGTCCTATTCTGGCTGGAATTATTGTACTAATCGAGGTCCTGTTAATCTTCTTTGCTTATCTTCGTTTCAAAGGAGAAATAGTGCCGGCAAAGGTAGTAGGCAAGGTTAAGATGATTCTACAGTCTGTAGGGGTAGGGTTATTACTATTATCGGTAGTTATTAACTTGCCAATTCTTGTCCTAATTTCTACGTATATTTTGTATCTAGCAATTATTTTTGCCTTACTTAGTCTCTTTGTTTATCGGTCAATATAGACAACTTCTATGCGGAGGGTAAGAGAATTTCTCCCATTACATGGGCAGTACCCCTTTCCCATTTCCTCATAATATGAATTATTTGTAAATATGGGAGAAGGGCTTCGAATCTCTTACACAAAGTATTTAAATACTTTGCTACCCTCCGCGAACAAAAAAAGCATCTTAGTCAGATGTTTTTTTGTACTCGCGGAGGGTAAGAGATTCGAACTCTTGGTGGGTTTCCCCACGCAGACTTTCCAGGTCTGTGCACTAGACCGCTATGCGAACCCTCCGTATTCTGTAAAAGATACACTAGTTTCAATTAGAAAACAATCTGCTAAGGTGTTTGATTAAAAAAGAAATATGTTATATAATTCTATTCATAATCAAATATGAAAAATATCTTATCTGTAATTGTTGTTATCCTGTTGTTCGTGGTTTCAGGCCTAATTTTTTGGGCAGCCCTATCACCAGAAACATTTTTCAAATTTTTTGAGACATACCCAGTTGTTAATAAGACTGCTAATCAGATTGGTGTATTAAAACAAATAGATAGTTCACTTTTAGCTTCATCTTCAGAGCCTGTTTTGGGGTTGTCTGGTCAAATTATAGTTAGAAACAATACTTGGAATGTAGAAATAGCTAGTAACGAAAATGATCGAGCTCAGGGCTTATCTAATAGGAAGACTCTTTATAATAATAGAGGTATGCTTTTTGTCTTTGATAAGATGACGTTTCAATCTTTCTGGATGAAGGACATGCTAATCCCGATCGATATAATATTTTTTGATAGTAATTGGAGAATTGTTCTTATTGAATCAAACGTAGAGTCAAACACCTTTCCTAAGACTTTTGGTAGTAGCGTAAAGTCACAATATATTCTAGAGGTAAATGCTTTGGAAGCCGCCGCATACGGTTTACAGGTTGGTGACCAAGCTATTTTTCTTAATAAATAATTTTTTAAAAATTCTAGACTGTTTTTGTCTTACCACGTAAGAATATTTTGTAGGTCAGCTTTACACTCTGCTATTTTTGGTTTTCTCTGCTGTTTTTTCTGTTTTTCCTATTCTTTTGTTTTACAAATTGGTGTAAAATTAGCACACCTTAAAATAATATTTAAGAAATTTTATAAGCAATTTAATAAGCAAGCTTGCAAATTATTTAATTTTAAAAGTCCTCGGATCTCCTCGTCAGAACTTCGGCCAGACA
>CAZOJH010000030.1:0-6848 GCA_964580125.1 uncultured Candidatus Saccharibacteria bacterium
ATTGAGGTTATTGAAAATGCCAGAATTCTAGTTAAAAAGAAGGATGAGGAAGAAGAATACGACGAAATCCAGATTAAAGATGATAAAAAGACGACTTTCAAGATTACTGATCTGGCTAAGCATTTGAAGTGGGATAGGGATACGGTAGCTAAATGGATAAAACCGGCAGTCAGAAAGGGCTACCTAAATATAGTAGAAGAGAGCAAAGGTCCCAAAGGAGCTGAATATGTTGTGGAAGAAAAAGACCTGCCTGGCGATAGTTTTCTTCCATCTGTTGCTGATTTGGTAGCTGATAATCCAGAAGAAATGATTAGGAATATTTACAACCCACTAACTGGCGAGGATATTACAGAAACAATAAAGCAAGAGATTCTTAGTACCGATGTGCCGACACAGACTGAGGCATCTAAAAATACTGAGATGGGAGCAGATAAGATAAACCCCCTTGTTGAGACCGTCTGTGCATCGGTAGAAGATCCTGATTTGGCTGAAATGGCTGAAATGGAAGCCTTATACGACGCTGAATACGAGAAAGATAAAGATGGTATTGCCATCCCTATTTCTACGCCTAAAAAATCAGAGACTAAGGATACTGAAATCCCCTTCTAATTAATCAAACCTATTTATTATGGAAACCATCCCCACAAAAAAGAATACTGTGGAAGAAACCCCAAAGGTGGAGGTGGTTATTCATAGTGCTAATCCTGAACTTCTAGCTGAAAATCTGATGCGGGTAATATCTCAAAGCATTCAAGGAATAGTGAATCGTGAGCTTAGAAAATAACTTAATTTTGAAATTAAAACGATGAATGATATAATTGCAAAGCTGTCCAATATAAGATTAGATATAATGCCACCAAAGGGGCGTTCTGCCATTATATCTATCCCTCGGGAGAAATGTATTGGACAGCCAGAACGTCCCTTTGGTGTGGTCGACACTGATAAAATTAACAGTCTATTTAGTAAAATAAATAATGACTAAAACAAATTCAGGTTTAAGGGTCGTGATCTATGGTCGGGTCTCGACCCAGGAACAGGCTCAGAAGAAAATTTCTATTCCAGAGCAAATTAGAGAGTGTCATGAGATGATAATCAGCAAAGGTTGGTTATTTGTCTCTGAATATAAAGATGAAGGTGTTTCTGGGCACCTAACAGAAGAGAGGCACGGGTTGCAGTCGATGTTACGCGATGCTAGAGAGCATAAATTTGACTTGATCTTAGTTAAGGATTATGACCGTTTCGCCAGAAATAAAGATGCGATTGGTACCATACGCCAAGAATTAAAGACCTTGGGAATACAAACATACGCAATTACGGCGCCAGTTGAACCAAGAGCTTTGGTTGATTACGACCCTGACGATAATGATTCCGCTACTATCATGGAAACAATCTCTGATATGAGGGCAGATCTGGAAAGGACCGGGATCAATAGGCGAATGAAGATGGGTAGGATGTTAAAAGCTAAGGAGGGAAAAATCCCCAACAAGGTCCCTTATGGTTATAAAATTGAAAGAACGATCCTAGGAACTAAGATGGCTAGAAAAATTGTTGTAGATGAAAAAGAAGCCGAGAAGATTCGCTTTATCTTTAGCGAATACGCCAGAGGTATGGGCGGACGAAAAATAGCGATAGCGATGAATCAAAAAGGCTGGAATGCTCCCAAGGGTCTTAATTGGAGTCTCCAGACAATAAAATATATCCTAGCGAATCCAACCTATACTGGTAAAGTCTGGTGGGGTTGGCGCCATGCTGACTACAAAAAGACAAAGGAGTGGCAGAGACGAGGAAAGGTCGGTTATATTGGTAAAGGAGATCATCCCCCCATTGTAGATGAGAACGTTTTTAATTCTGTTAG
Organism: uncultured Candidatus Saccharibacteria bacterium; assembly: GCA_964580125.1. Lineage (GTDB taxonomy): Bacteria > Patescibacteriota > Minisyncoccia > Phycocordibacterales > GWA1-40-21 > CAIJXO01. Next base: position 1,856 of record CAZOJH010000030.1, read on the forward strand.
AGAAATACGTGCCGGTCGAGTAATACCGGGAAAAGGAGGTTCCGAGAGATCTTTTGGAATGCTAACTGGTATTGCTAAATGTATTCGTTGTCACAATGGTGTGGGTTATCAAAAAAGATACGATAAAAAGTCTAGGCTTAATCCAAACTGGAAGGATACGGTGAACCAGGAATACATTTGTACTGGCTATAAGTATAAAGGTATTTGTTCCCAGAAGGTCATGAGTGCAAAAAAATTAGAGACAGCGGTCTTAGACCAAATTAAAAATCTTTATTCCTCACCAAAGGTTAGAGAAGGAATTACCTTTACGAAGAGCGAGCAAGAAACAAAAAGTGAAGCGAATAGGATAATGCAGTTGGAAAAAGAAATTAATATGGGTCCTCTAAAAGAGCAGAGACACAAAGAAGCTTATGAGAAAGGTTTGGAAACGATAGAAGAATTGGGAGAAAATATAGCTCGAATTAGGAAGGAAATAGAGAGTAACCGTAAGGAGCTGGATTGTTACGCGTCACATTCGTCCCTAACCGCACAGAAGGTGTCTTCTATACGTAAATTAGTGGCTTCTTTTGACAATTTTGACACCTATTGGGAGGGTCTTCCTCTAGACGAGAAAAAGATGATTTTACGTAGTATTATCAAGGAGATTCGTGCTGGAAATGGTCGAGTAGAAATTGATTTTCTTTTTTAATTCCCATCCATACAACACTTCTTATACTTTTTACCCGAACCACATGGGCAGGGGTCGTTCCGGCCAACTTTGTCGGATTTTTTGCCCACCACCACTGCGTTTTGTTTATTTCCTTCTTTATCTTCAGTTCCCCCACCTGCCAAAACCATATGTTTCTTAGTATCTTCTAATTCCTTTTCCTCCCTAGCATAAGCCCCGGCACCAATATTCGGTAGGATTTTTATTATCTGATCATTAACAGCATCATTCATCTCTTTGAACAAACGCAAGCCCTCTTTCTTATATTCTACCAAGGGATCCCGCTGACCATAGGCTCGGAGATTCACACTAGAACTGGTATAATCCATGATCTCCAAATGATCTACCCAAAACATATCAATGGACTGAAGCATTAAAATCTTTGCAATGCGATAAAATTCGGCATTGCCTATAAGTTTTATTTTCTCTTCTACGGCCCGAGTCAGATTCTCATCCCCGGCAAGTACTTCATCTAGTTTTTCCCTCACAATCGCTTCATTACCTAAGAGGATAGCTCGCCTTCTTTCATAGACTAATTTTCTTTGATAGTTTAAGACATCATCATATTCCAGAACATGCTTACGAGCATCAAAGTTGAATCCTTCTATTTTGGTTTGGGCAGTTTCCAGTGATCTGGTAATTAGAGAATTTTCAATTGGCTGATCCTCGGCCATTCCAAACCGGCCCATCAATTTCTTAATAGTGTCGGAGGCAAAAATACGCATCAAGGAATCCTCCAATGACACATAGAACTGGGTCTCACCCGGATCACCCTGCCGGCCAGCGCGCCCGCGAAGCTGGTTATCAATTCTTCTTGCATCATGCCTTTCTGTACCAATCACACAGAGCCCTCCCAGATTCTTTACTTCTTCATACTTATCTTTATCAAACGGCACTCCGCCAAGCTTAATATCCACCCCGCGCCCGGCCATGTTAGTAGCTACCGTCACTCCGCCTTTATGCCCCGCCTGAGCCACTATCTCACCTTCTTTCTCGTGGTTCTTAGCGTTCAGGACATTATGTTTTACTCCTTCTTTAGCTAAATAAGCAGACAATATTTCGTTCTTTTCAATGGAGACAGTACCAATGAGGACTGGCTGACCTTTCTCTTGTAATAGTTTTACTTCCTTGGCTACGGCTAGGAATTTACCATGCTCGGTTTGAAATATAAGATCATTTTTGTCTTGTCTTTTTATTTCTTTATTAGTTGGAATAGAAAAAGTCTCAATATGATAAACCTTATAAAATTCTTCTTCAGAAGTTAAGGCGGTCCCAGTCATACCGGAAAGTTTATTATACAAACGGAAAAAGTTTTGGAAAGTAATCGACGCAAATGTCCTGGATTCTTTTTGGATTTTGACCCCCTCTTTGGCCTCAATGGCTTGGTGTAAACCTTCAGACCACCTACGCCCTGGCTGAAGCCGTCCAGTAAATTCATCCACAATAATTATCTCATCATCTTTCACCACATAATCCGTATCTTTTTCAAACAAGGCTTTTGCCCGAGTAGCAGTTTCTAAATGGTGAACATATTTTATACCGGCATCTGTATAAATATTTTCTAGACCAAGCGCTTTTTCCGCTTTGGAGATTCCTGAGTCAGTGAGCTGTATAGCCTTTTGTTTTTCGTCAACAGTAAAATCCTCATCCTTTTTAAAAGATTTGACAATATCAGAAAACTTAACATACAAATCACCAGACTCGGCTGTGGGGGCAGAAATAATCAAGGGGGTTCTAGCTTCATCAATCAAGATAGAGTCCACTTCATCTACAATCGCAAAGTTATATTCTCTCTGGCGCAGATCTTTTTCCGCATATTCAATATTATCCCGCAGATAATCAAAGCCGTATTCGTTATTTGTGCCATAGGTGATATCGGCCGAGTAGGCCTCCCGTCTGGTACAGGGCTTTAAAAAGTCATAAACCACTCGGAAAGAACCTAGGTTGTCTCTTTCCTTGTCTTCCTGTTCTGCTACTTCTTTATCAGAAATATGTTTAGCATCATATAAAAAAGAACTTTCATGATTGATTACCCCCACGGAGAGACCGAGGAAATCATACACCTGTCCCATCCACACGGCGTCACGACGAGAGAGATAATCATTAACAGTGACAATATGAACCCCGTGTCCGGAAAGAGCATTCAGATAGGCTGGTAATGTAGCAACAAGGGTTTTTCCTTCTCCAGTACGCATCTCCGCAATTCCCCCTTTGTTTAAAATCATCCCTCCAATAAGCTGGACATCAAAATGCCTTTCGTTTAATGTCCTTCTTGAGGCCTCACGCACCACGGCAAAGGCTTCTGGTAAGATTTGATCCAAAGACTCGCCGTCACCTAATCTCTTTTTAAATTCTAAAGTTTTAGCCCTCAAATCAACATCAGATAAAGCCTTAACACCTTCCTCCAGGTCGTTAATTTCCGCCACAATTGGCCAAAAAGGCTTGATGGCCTTGGCATATTTATCCCCAAAAATGGTACTTAAAAATGACATTACCAAAATATTCTAGCATATTTTGACACAAAAAAACACGCCCCCAACAAATATTTAGAGGGCGTGCTTTTTTAAGAGTTATCTCTTCTTTCCTTTCTTGGTAGCCTTCTTTGCTTTCTTAGCTCCTTTCTTTGCCTTCTTTACTGCCTTCTTTGCTTTTTTTGCCATAGTAGTTTTTATTTTTAAATCTTTTTTTTTAAGAGCCCGTGATTTTCTTCGACCGTATTTATAAAAATCACTGAACTAATATCATTTTAGCGCGAATAAAAAGATAACGCAAGTATTTTTTATAAAAATATGTGGATAACTTATATTTTTAAAAAAGTTTTGATAAATAAAAAATATTTTCTAAGATATCTTTTCCACCTCTTCTTCAATCTCTATCCCTGCTTTTTCTTTCACTATTTTTTTTACTTTATTAGAAAAATTTATCACCTCCACAAAACTAGCACAGCCTAAATTTACCAAGATTAGCGGTTGCTTTTCATATAGACCCACCCTTCCTTCTTTATATCCCTTTAGCTGACAGATATTATCTAGAATCCAAGCTAACGGTACTTTTATTCTATTGTTTGGCTCAACAAAACCAGGAATATTAGGGAATTCTTTTTTAAATTCTTCATACTTATCAGAAGAAACTGTTGGGTTCTTAAAGAAGGATCCAGCGGTGCCTATTTTGTGCCAATCAGGTAACTTCTCACTTCTTATTTTAAGGACAGTGTTTCTAATCTTTTCTGAAGTAATTTCCTTTTCCTCTGCCAGACGTTCATTTAAGCTAACATAATCAATACTAAAGATGGCGCTTTTACTGAGTTCCATAGTCACTGAGGTTATAATAAACTTTTTATTTTTTTTAAAAAAACTGTCTCGATAACTAAACTGACAATCATCTTTTTTGAAAAAAAACTCCTTACCATTGGCAGAATTAAAACCCTCCACGGAAACCAGGTGGTCTTTTATTTCAGCACCATAGGCCCCGGCATTCTGAACTACCGCCCCACTCACAGTTCCAGGAATTCCAGATAAATTTTCTAGTCCGTATAAACCCCTAATGGTAGATAGGGCAATAACTTCATCCAAGGTCTCACCCGCCCCAATCTCTAAAATCACTTTATTGTTTGATTGATCTACAAACTTAATACCTTTAATCTCATTCTTTAATACTAGTCCGGAGAAATCATGATCGGAAATTAAAAGATTTGAACCCCCACCTAAAACAAAAAACGTTAATTTGCGTGTTTTTACAAAAGAAAAAGCCACTCGCAAATCATCTTCACTTTTAATCACTAAAAAATACTTGGCCTTTCCACCTATCTGGAACGTCGTAAAATCTTTTAATAAAACATTTTCCTGTATCTTATTCACCATAATATTAAAGCATAAAACACTGACTTGTACTATCAGTGTTTTATCTGGCCTCTTCCGTATTAATTGTTTCCAATCAACGCCGGCGGGGGCTAACTCCAAAAACTAATGTCTTATATGAGTGCAACCGCCGGCTGTGACCGGGAACAATCAGAAGCACTTATACATAATAGCACAACACCACCTCGATTCGCAAAGTCCCACTACTCCCCTTTACTTAAGGAGGAAAAAGAGAACATTTAGACATGCAAAACCCCACCGAAGTGGGGTTTTACACAGACATTCGTTTGAACTAGCCATTGCTAGCACTCACCATAGTAGTATAGCATAGTCTTCTATAAAAAGCAAGCTCTATTTAATGGCTAATTCACTAAGTATTTTCTCGCCTTCTAATTTAAAGCTAGCATTAAGTTTAATCTCATTTTGAACA
>CAZOJH010000031.1:0-6808 GCA_964580125.1 uncultured Candidatus Saccharibacteria bacterium
AAAAGTAAAAAGTGAGGGCCTGCCGACTGGTGTCGGCAGGCCCTTTACGTTTGTGCTCACTTTTTTTATATCTTACCCGCGTAAGGCATATATTTATGTCAACTGCACATATTAGTATCTTTTTAAGAATTTGTGGTATAATTGAACTTCGCAGAAACTCTCGAAGTTCAGTTTTTGGACATATATATACAACACTAATGTATACAAAAGATGATGATGAAAATTACGAACATATTTATTAGTTCTAATAAAAATATTTAATATGAAAAAGGTGTACTCACTCTTTGGAACTCTGGTCGTCGTTTTTGTTTTCTCTCTTTTATTTACTCAGTCAGTTTTTTCTAGTTTTTCCGGTTCGGCGGGTGCAGTCAGTTCTGTCATCTCTATTTCCGGCGCTTCTCGTCTCGATGGCGATAAAAACATCATTGAAGATATTTATGATCAGGTTAAGGCTAAGGATAATACTTGGGTGACTTTAAAAGATGGGGAATATGTAAGAGCCACCTTTGAACAAGCCCTAACCGACAAAAACGACATTACCCTTTATGCCAAGTCCGTTACCGGATCCACCATTGAAGTCTATTCCCAAGTCACAGGTCAACTCGTAACTACCTTTGACACCATCAACACCGAAAATTCTTATAAAGTTCTCCTTAACAATCTTGCCGAACCAGCCGACGTTTTTGATTTAAAGATTACCGGTAGCATCGACATCGACTATATAGTTGATCCTAATTCTTGGACATTTAGTAATGTTTATCCTGTTGGTAAGAGTGGAAATTTATCTTGGTTAGCCATAGGCGGTGATGATGACTTAAGTAATTTAGTTATTGGTAAAAATCCGGGGTATGTATATACGTCATCTGATTTTGGCGTATCCTGGACGATGCGCACTATCGGGGGGTATATTAATGATTCGAATAGTAATCTTATTCAGTGGGTTTCTGTCGCTTCTGATTCAGATGGAAGTAATCTAATTATTGCATCGAAGAATAATTCAACTAGTCTCGGCCTTCTTTTTACTTCGTCTGATTATGGTGTTACTTGGGTGGAGAGACAGCCAGAAGGGGCAGTGCAGTTACTTTACGGTTCAGTTGCCTCAGATGCCGATGGAAGTAACCTCTTTGTCTCAGTACAAGGTGGAAAATTATATACATCGTCAGATTTTGGCCAGTCTTGGGTAGAGACAAAGCCTAACGGCGATGCCGGAATGGAATATTCATATGATGTTAGATCGGATTCAGATGGTACCGTTTTGATGGTAGCAAATCCATATACTGGTTTTTTGTATATCTCAACAAATTCTGGAACCACATGGTCTGCTAGAGGAGTGGGAAAGATTTATTGTGGCGGTGGTTGTTCTTATAATTTAAATTCAGACGGTAGTTTGATGGTTGGTGCGGCCTACAATAATAAAATTTATAAATCTATTGATCAAGGTGTAAATTGGACAGAGCTACTTGCTAAATCTGGAAGTAGTAGTGGTTATTGGGGTACTGTTGCTATAAGCGGTAATACAATAGTCGCTGGGGAAAGTTTTGGGAGGTTATTTATATCTGATAATAGTGGGTCTACATGGGGTGAGCAACGACCCGTAGGTGTCAGTGATAGGACATATGCAAATGCACGTCTATCAACTAGTGGAGATAAATTATTTATTGATGTAAATCAATTGCAAGAAATTACTGGACCACTGTATGTGGGCTCGATGGTTTCTGTCACCGCCCCCACTATCACCTCTAGTGCCGCCACTTCTATCACTGCCACGGGAGCCACCCTAAACGGTAACATCACTAACACAGGCGGGGAGAACAACACCGTCCGTGGTTTTGAATATGGTCTCACCACCGCCTATGGTACCGCTACCTCTACTACTGGTTCCTACAGTACTGGTGCTTATACCGCGATTATTACCGGTCTCACTTCTGAAACCACCTATCACTATCGTGCTTTCTCCACTAACAGTGCTGGTACCTCATCCTCTACTGATGAAACTTTTACCACTCTAGACATCAACTCTCCCGTCATCACTATCCTTGGCGACAATCCCGCTTTTGTAAATCAAAACGCTACCTATACTGATGCTGGTGCTACCTCTACTGATACCGTAGATGGTGACCTGACTAGTAGTATTGTCACCACCATTAATGTGGATACTGCTATCGTCGGAGACTCCTCTGTGGTCTACACCGTCGCTGATACTTCTGGTAACCCAGCTACTTCTACTCGTGTTGTCACTGTCTTAGACATCACGGATCCAAATCTCTCCGCTATTACAAGTGCCACCGCTTCTTCTTCCGTAACTATCACCTGGACCACGGATGAACCCGCTACCTCTCGAGTGCAGTATGGCCCAAGTAGTAGCTATGGTGATATCACCACCACCTCTGACCTCACTGGTACCACCACTCACTCCGTCACTATCCCTAACCTCCTTTCCTGTACCAACTATCACTACCGGGTCATCTCGGCTGACTTGTCTGACAATACGGCTACCAGCTCAGATTACACCTTTAGTATTAGTGGCTGTACCTCTGGTGCCTCAATCATTGCTTCCTCTACACAAGAAGTCGTTACCGCTTCTGGCACTACAATCACAATCGGTGACCTTACTCTCTATATCCCAGTGAATTACAGTGCTACCACTTCTTCGGCCACCTTCCAGGCTAAATTATTTTCTGGCCTAGATTTTTTACAGGTCGTCACCGCTCCATCTTCCTTTCTGCATGTCGGTGATTATATCTACAACCTAGAGGCTCTAATCAACGCTACTACCGCCCTTACTATCTTTGATATTCCTCTCACTGTTACAATCACTTATGACCCCAATAATCTTGGTAGTATCACGGAAGACTCTCTCGTCATATACCATTATAGTGACAGCACCTGGACCCCGCTCTCTAGCTGTTTGGTCAACACCACCTTACACACTACCACCTGTACTACCACCCACTTCTCGGATTTTGGCCTCTTTGGTAAAGTGGCCACTGGCGGTTCCTCTAGTGGCACTCACTTTGGCTGTAAGGACCCCAAGGCTACGAACTATGAGTTCTTCAGTTCTCACCGCCAATCCCTCTGCCAGTATGCTCTCGCGGTCATTATTCCTACCACTATTTCTCCAGCAACCACTAATCTAGTCACTATCTCACCTCTCTCCACCTCTACTAAATACACCTTCACTCGTAACCTCAAGCTCTATATGACTGGGGCAGATGTTAAAGCCTTACAACAATATCTAAACGCTTCTGGCTTTACCGTTTCTCTCACAGGCCCAGGTTCAAAAGGAGCTGAGACCACTATGTTTGGAGGCAAGACTCAAGCGGCTCTCATCAGATATCAAAAAGCTAAGGGTATCACACCGGCGGTGGGATACTTTGGACCGGTGACAAGAGGGGTCGTAGGAAAATAAAAAAGTAAAAAGTGAGGGCCTGCCGACTGGTGTCGGCAGGCCCTTTACGTTTGTGTTCACTTCCTTTCAAAACCGTAGATGAGCTCGGTCATGAGATCACTCACGGAGAGGATCCTGTCCACGCGGTAGGCATTACTGCCAACGGTATACATAGCTGGCTCACCGCGTGCGAGGCCGATGGCGGACCGTAGCGCATCACAGATACAGAAGTACTGGTTACGCTCCGGATTGTTCGGGTGAGCCTTGCAGACGGTATAGCGTTCCTGATCATCCTTACTGAGAACGTAACCCATTCGGCATTTGGGCTTACGTGTCCCCGCGAGCATCTCTTGGTAGGCGGGTGAGCTCTTGATTATTCGGAAAGGAAAACCACAGGGTGAGCTTCCCACCACGATGATGTCCTCCTTCTGACAGTCTACTACCGCCTGTTTGAACTCGGGGGTGGCAGAACTTTCCTCGGTAGCTAGAAACCTAGTCCCTAGTTGGACACCGCTCGCTCCCGCCCTCAGGTAGTGATGGATGTCTTCATGAGTGTAGATTCCACCCGCCACGAAGACAGGTATGTTTCCGTTTCTAGCAGCTACCTCTAGTACCTCTGGTAGGAGGTTTTCAAGGTCGAGTTCTGGTTTGCCGATGTCCTCTAGACGGGCTCCCAGATGTCCTCCCGCTTTGTTTGGTCCCTCGAGTATTATTACGTCAGGTTTCTGTTTGCAATAACGTAGCATAATCTTGGGGGCTCGAGCCGAGGAGACAATCAGTCCGAAGACCGTGTCAGCGAAGTCAGTAGAACGTTTTGGGACACCCGCCCCAAAAAAGATCACTGATACCTTTGCATCGATGGCCGCTTGGACTGTTTCGTCAAAGCTTTCATCTAGGATGCGCATCACGTTCAGCCCCACTTGGTAGCCGTCTGCCATCGCTGTTTTGATTTCCTCATACACCGCCTGATACGTCGTGTACTGTCTCCCTTTGACAATGGTATAGAAGTCTTTTAGCCCAGCGCTAGAAAGTACTCCCAACCCGCCGTCTCTGTAGACTGCCCTGGTTAGCCGCGGTCCAGACACACCTGCCCCCATCGCACCTTGGATGATGGCATGTCTCAGTTCAAGACCTCTGATTCTTAATCCCGGGATCGTGCTCATGCGATATTTCCTTTCTTGAGTTAAAGATCAACGTTCCTAGACTAATAATAGCACATTTTAGCCGTCATTCTTTTTTCTCTCCAGGTGTGCTAATCTTTTAAGTATGGTTAAAAAAGACGTAAAAAAAGTCCAAAAGGCTAAAATTAAGAGTAAAAAGCCTGTAGTTAAGCCAAAAATAGGCCTAAAGGAGAAGAAGGACCCAAATATCACTTATGACGTGGTGATTATTGGTGGCGGGCCTGCCGGGCTCATGGCGGCTTGTCAGTCTGGGGGGGGAGGCAAGAGAGTTCTGGTCCTGGAGAAAAATACCGAGCCTGGTAAAAAGCTTTTGATCTCTGGTGGTGGACGGTGTAATTTGACTAATGCCAATCCGAATCACCGTGAGTTTGTCAGTAAATATGGGAAGAAAGGGAATTTCCTATTTAGTCCCTTCTCCATTTTTGGTGTACCAGAAACTATCAAGTTTTTTAATGATTTAGGCTTAAAGACAAAAATTGAGCCAGGTTTCCGAGTATTTCCGGAAAGTGATAACTCTGCCGATGTTTTGAACATTTTAGTTAATCAAGCTAAAAAACTAGGAGTAGAATTTAAATTATCTGCTGAAGTAGCTAATTTTGATTTTGACAAAAAAACTAAGAAAATAAAATCAGCCATCTTGGTTTCTGGCGAAAAGATTTCGGCTCATAAATTTATTTTAGCGACTGGCGGTATGTCCCATCCGGAAACTGGTTCCACGGGTGATGGATTTAAATGGTTGAAGCAGATTGGTCATAAAGTTGCTGAATCAAATCCATCTTTAGTGCCAGTAAAAGTTTCTAATCCCTGGGTGAGTGAACTTTCTGGTATAACTTTAGATAATGTTGGTATTTCCGTTTGGACAAATCAACAACCAGGTGGTTATACTAAAGTTTTAAATAAAAAGGGACGAATCCTCTTCACACACGTCGGTCTGACCGGTCCAACTATTTTGAACATGAGTAAAATGATCGGTGAGTATTTAGAGTATGGTGAGGTTTTAATTTCTTTAGACTTTTTCCCCGGAGTTGGTCTAGATCAGATGCATGAGATGATGCTCAAGACTTTTGAGACTAACGTCAACCGCAAGATAAAAAATCTGACTTTTAAAGAAGTACCAGCCAAGATTTTTGATTTGATTTTGAAACAATTGGAAATAGATCCGGAGTGGGAGATCAATGAAATTCGCCGGGAAGAGCGCCTAGCCATAATTGAGAAATTTAAAAAGTTGGAGCTCACGGTGAGCGGGCTTTTGGGGTTTGATAAAGCCATCATTACGAGCGGGGGATTGGATCTAGGTGAAGTGGATTTTAAGACCATGGGCTCCAAACTTTATGACAATCTTTATTTTGCCGGGGATATTTTGGACTTTGACCGTCCCTCTGGTGGCTTCTCCCTCCAGCTTTGTTGGACTACTGGCTATATCGCCGGCAAGAGTGCCAAATCCTAGGACGGCCCTGGGGAGATTAAGTGATCTAGGCTTTTTGTGTTAGAATATTAAAATGATTAAAGAGGAAATTATTGGTTTAATAAAGAAAGCTGTTTTGGTTTTAGGTGTCCCAGAGAAAGACATTCCAGCCTTTACCTTGGCGCATCCGGATGAGATGAGTCATGGAGACTATGCTACTAATGTGGCTTTGGTGTTATCTAAAATCCTTAAAAAGTCTCCAGTTGAGGTGGCTAAACTGATTGCTGACTTTTTAAATAAAAATAAATCGGAACAAATAAATAAAATAGAAACCGCTGGTCCAGGTTTTATTAATTTCTATTTAGCGGATAAATATTTTACCGGTGAGATAAAAGAAATTTTAAACGCTGGAGACAAATATGGGGTCAACAATAATTTAAAAGGGCGAAAGACGATTGTGGAGTATACGGATCCGAACCCCTTCAAGGAATTTCACATTGGGCATTTGATGAGCAATTCTATTGGTGAATCTATCTCCAGACTTATCGAGGTGGCCGGTTCAAAAGTCATCCGCGTGTCTTATGGTGGAGATGTGGGCCTACATGTAGCCAAGTGTATATATGTCGTTTTAAAACAAAAAGAGAAAATACCGGAACTAAAAAGGTTGGATGGTCAAACACAGTTATCCTTTTGGGCTAAATCATATGTGGATGGTTCTACGGCTTATGACGGAGACCTACAGGCTAAAGCTGAAATTGATAATCTAAATAAAATAATTTTTGATAAAAGAGACAAAGAAATAAATGAGTTATACATCTGGGGAAGGCAAATTAG
>CAZOJH010000032.1:0-6527 GCA_964580125.1 uncultured Candidatus Saccharibacteria bacterium
CGTCCTCACGTCAAGTCCCGCTGGCTGTACGGGTGGTAGTCCGGTTTTGAGTCAGGGGTGTACCGTTACTACCTCTACTCATACTGTCACTTTTAATGCTAATGGGGGAAGTGGTTCGATGTCTGCGCAGACGATTGCGGACAACTCCTCGGCTAATTTAAATGCTAATACTTTTGTTAAGAATGGTATTGCGTTTACAATTTATCCCTTCATTGGCTGGTCTACTACTGCTAATGGTTCCGTTGTTTATTCTGATCAAGCAAGCTTTACAATGGGATCAAGTAATGTGACTTTGTATGCCCAGTGGAGCACTGAAGCGATTTTTTCTTATTGCACTGATTTTACATACACCGCTTGGTCACCAGTCACCTGTGTTAATGGTACTCAAACGAGAACTCTGCTCACTTCGGGTCCTGCCGGCTGTACTGGTGGTAATCCGGCCTTAAGCCAGAACTGTGATATATCTTGTTCAGCAGTTTACTCTGTAACTTATTCTGGCAATAACAACACTGGTGGCACGGTACCATCTACAGTACTTTATGGTATCAATGCCCCAGTCACAGTCTCAGATAATATAGGTAGTTTAAGAAGAGAAAATCGCACTTTTGCTGGCTGGAATACCTTACCTGATGGTTCAGGTGTTGATAGAAATGTTGGCGATATCTTTAGCGTTGGTTCAGCCAATGTGACTTTATATGCTAAATGGCTAGGTGATGATACGGCCTGTACAAATTTTACATATTCGGCTTGGTCACCAATTACTTGTACTACGGGCATACAGACTCGTACCATTACCTCTCAATCACCAGCCGGCTGTGCCAATGGGAGTCCAGAAGTACTAAGCCGTTCATGCACAACTAGTAATCCTGGAGTCTCTATCACTATCCTTTCACCTAATGTCAGAAATATTTACGATATTAATGATCTAATTCCTGTCCGGTGGGAGACATCTGGGACCGGTTCTATCGCTTATGGAGCTTATGGAATAAATATAAAGTTATTCAAGGGTAGCAACTTAGTAACCATATACTCTGGATTGCCAAACGATGGATCAGAGTCTATTACCTCTTCCTCGCCTGTGGGATATATTATTGCTGGATCAGATTATACTGTCAAAATAGAGCTAATTAATCTGAACATAACGAATTCACCTGTGTACGCTTCTGTCACTAGTGGACCCTTTAGCCTTTATGGGTTAAAAACTGGATATTCATTTATCACGCTTGAGCCAAACGGCGGTGTCGGTGAAGTCCGTCAACAGATAGTGGAAAGTGGTGTTCCTGCCAGTTTGTATCTGAATACTTACATTAGGACAGGTTATAATTTTGTTGGTTGGGGAGATAGACCATATGGTATGGCTGATAACACCCGTCTAATCACCGATGGGGGAATTACTAGCTCGTCTGTCTTGTATGCTATCTGGATGCCATATTCAGGTTATCCTTCTTTTTCTCACGTTATTTTTGAATCAAACGGTGGATGGGGTGGGTGGGGAAATGAAACTGCTCAGAGCATTCAGTCAGGGACTACAGCAAACTTAAGTAGCAATGTGTTTTCACGGGCCTGTTATACCTTTGCTGGTTGGGCGTTGTCTCCTGATGGACCTGTGGTCTACTCTGATGGTGCGCCATTATCTATTGGATCATCTAATGTGTATCTATATGCCAAATGGAGTCCAATCGGTCTATCCGTCTCAGGTAATAGAAATTATAGTACTGCGTTATTAAGCTGGGAGACAGTGTTACGCTTAATCAATGCATTGAGGTAGGTCAGATATTATTTTCAAAAATCCGGTAAGTTATTATTTTTTCTTTCCCGTTTTTATCTCGGAAAAATATCTAGAAGTTCGTCAGAATAATAAAACTCATAGGCGAGCTGACCAAAACTATATTTGATATGATCAATTTCTATTTCCGCGCCACCAGATTTTGGATCAGCATTGGGTTTGGAATTAGCAAATCCAATGTTATACAGGGTGGCTAGTATTTCTGGACGGTCAGAAATACTAAAACCGGCATCAAACCATTGTTTTTCTATTTGTTTGATAAAGATGGCCGCATAGAGGTAAGTATAATAGTGATTATGTTCATCAGTCACTCGCATAAAACGTTCTTCATCTAGCTTTACCGAGGCTTCGCCTTGGGAACTTCCGGTGAAATCAAGAGCTTTTTCATAATCAGGACCTAAATAATAAGGGGATAGGGGATTAGTCAGATTATTCTCTATTTCAATCAGGGTATCTTGTTTTAGTCCAAGCACTCCCCAGGAAAATTGTGACTGAACGCCGAGTAGCTTTAATGGTTCGAAAACTTGTTTGAACAGCTCGCGGTCGGAAGTAAAGAGTCTCATCTGCTCCACAAAAAGGAGAGTAGTGAGTAATCTGGATTTAACGCCGGTTTCTTTTTCTACTCGAACTAAAACCGTCTGTTCTTTTTTGATAGAGTTTTTTAAAGAAATGTATTCCGGGGTGTTTAGCCAAGCATACGTCTTCTGGTCGGTCAAGTTTCTAGATACCTTGAAATAATCAGTCTTCTCATCCACCAAACTATCTTTATTTGTCAGACCAGATTTAGAAATAACATAGCCCAGTATAAGTATGGCCCCGATGATGGCAAAGCCGTAGAGTAATGTGTTGTATATCTTTTTCAGCATTTTAGGAATTTATCATAGCATAGCTTTATCCGTTTTTCCTAATAATTAATATTTTGATCTTTAAAATGATATGGAGTTATCCACAGGTATAGTTGTACCACTGTACGAGAGAGTGGTATACTGTTTGGGAAGTCGGACCTCTTATTAATTTGTCTTTATTAATTTTAAAAAAATTTTTCATGAATAAATATTTTACCCGAGGTTTACTCGCCGTTTTTGTTGTTGCTAGCTTCTTTGCTTTTAATACTTTTGTCACGGTCACACCAGTAGGTGCTGCGGCTATGACCACCTGTCAAACAATTGATGCTCTTGTCGCCTCCGGAGTTCTTACCCAGGCTAATGCTAATACTGCTCGTCTAGCTGCTGGATGTTCTACTGCTACCCCTACTTCTCAGCTTATGCCTGTTGTTAGCATCACCAGTACTCCAACCTTAAGACTTTCTTATGACTCAAGAAGGAGAGAGTCTCTCTTGACCGCAAACTTTAGGGTCTCCGTTGGAGCCACTACCAGTGAAGCACTTCTCCCTCATTATCCATTTGGTATCAGTCTTGTTAACGGAACCAATGGCACTCAAGTATCATCGACTAATTCAGGTCAATATAATATATCAGCTGTGGGCACAACCCCCGAAACAAGAACAATCGATGGAACAAAGTATTATGTTATCCCCAAAGGAACGATGACAAACTTTAATGTGACTTCCACAGCCAAGCCAAGTGAATTATTTGCCGGATCATACTATGCCAAACTTATTGGCGCTTGGGCCCCAAATCTTCAAAGACAAATTGAGATAAGTAATCAGACAAGGAATGTCTCAAACAAGGTGACAATTGTTGGTGAGACTTCACCTTATATTACATCTGTCACTACACCAGTATCTGTCGGGGAAAAGATGACCATCAACGGCCAGAGATTAAGAGGAGCCAGTGTTTTCATTGACAATGCCATTCTAAGTGGCACTCCAGTCAATAGCCCAGCTGACGGTAATTCGTTGTCCTTCATTCTTCCAAATTTAACCGTTGGATACCACAGTATTCATTTAGCAAATAGCACTACCGGTCAAAGTAGAGGCGTTAATTTTTATGTGAGTGGAGTAATCCCAACTCTTAGATTAGTAGTTACCCCAAGTCCTGTTACCTCGGTGTCTTTAGGGTCTACTAACTTAACTATCGCACAGATTAATCTCAGTGCTCAAGACGGGGACGTGGCCTTAGACGATATTTCTGTAAGCGGATGGCCAGCAGAATCTGCCGTCTTAAACTCCTTCAAATTATATGATGGCTCAGTTTTACTTGGAAAGGTAGATGTTAATCCTAGTACGTTTGTTGGTATGGGCTCTCCAAATTGGGTAATCTCAATTCCGGCAAGTATTATTATTTCGAAGGGAACCACAAAGACGCTTGTATTGAAGGCCGACGCTAAAAATATCGGCTCAGTTAGAATTGTTACAGCTCATGGTGTCGGTGGACAAGCTGGTGCTGAATTCAATACTATTTTTGATCCAAATAATATTAGTGGACAGACATTTTCAGTCCAATCAAGTTCAACTCAGCGATCAGTTACTATAACTTCACCAAACGGAGGCGAAAATTTGACCCTCGGCCAAGTGCACAAAATCAAATGGGATTCTACTACAAATATAAATAAAGTAACTATCGGATACTCCTTTGGTACCGGTAGCTTAAACTGGATTGCAAATAATATTCCAAACACTGGTTCTTATGATTGGACCGTAAATATAGGCAATACTACAAATACCCGAGCAAAAATCTACATAATAGGTTACCAAACCGGCGTTGGTTCAGCCACAGATTACAGCGATGACTATTTCAATGTTGTCCCTCGACCTACCATTACTGTCGTATCGCCAAACGGAGGGGAGACATGGCAAGTTGATACTGCGGGACAAATAGATTGGAACACGCAAGGCTCGTTATCTCGTGTGTATTTATACCTTCTAGAACAAAATAGTAGTGGAGTGTGGAGCTCGAATAATCATTTGTATAACGGCATAGGTTCATCATTGGCGACTAGCTTATCTTATAAATTTTATCCGTCGAGCGTCCAGACTGGGCAAAGAAAAATAAGAATTTCTAATAATCCCAACGAAATTAGTGGGTTGTGTTTAGATCCTAACGTTTCTAATCCTAATAGTAATTGTTCAATGACTGGTGCCTATGTATATGACGATAGCGATAGCGCCCTTACTATTGTTGCTCCAGCACCTACAGCTTGTACCTCTTTCACTTATTCTATTTGGTCAGTTTGTTCAGATAGTGGTGCCCAAACTCGAACCGTTGTCTCTCAGTCTCCGACCGGTTGTACTGGTGGAAGCCCTGTTCTAAGCCAGAGCTGTACTTTTGAATCACCACAAGTTTCTAGCTGTGCCACTTCAACCATAGACGCTAGAGATGGCAGGACTTACGGTACAGTTTTGATCGGTGACCAGTGCTGGATGGCAGAAAATCTTAACATAGGAACATCTCTAACCATGGCTGATTATGGTAATAATGACAGTCAGGGTACTAACTGCTCAAGTATAAAGAAGTATTGTCCAACTGCTGCTATACATGGTATAGGGGATGATAGTAATTGCCCAACTTATGGTGGTCTGTATCAATGGGATCAGATGATGTGTGGATCTACCTCAGCTGGAGCTCAGGGTATCTGCCCAGCCGGCTGGCATATTCCTACTGATAATGAATTTAAAACATTGGAAATGGGTCTAGGTATGACCCAAGCTCAAGCCAATGCATATGGTTGGAGGGATGGATCAGTGGGATCTCAGTTAAAACAAGGAGGATCCTCTGGTTTTAATGCTCTCTTGGCGGGAAGGTTTAATTTCGGTGTTCATCATTTTGAGAACTTTGGAAACTTTGGGAGCTTCTGGTCTTCTACTCAAAGTGACACCACGGGAGCCTTCCAGCGTAATCTGAGCTCGGACACTTCTATGTCATTCCGCTATAATCTCAATAAGAATTATGGTTTCTCTGTCCGTTGTCTTAAGGACTCAGCAACTACTACCACTACCGCTAGTACAAATCAAAATTATGGAACTGCTTTGGTGAGCTGGGAAGCCGTTCTGAGATTGATCAAGGCTCTGAGATAATATCCATTGCAAATTAGTTAGAAGTAAAAGGCGGATGATGTCAATGACGTTATTGGCTGTTGGGCCCCAATTATTCAACCATCTGCAACAAATACTAACTCTAACCAAAACTATGGTACCGCCCTAGTCGGTTATGATGCCCTCTTAAGATTGATTAAGGCTTTGAGATAGACTCCAATTATTTATAAGAATAAACAAAAACTAGTGACTTTGCTCACTGGTTTTTTGTTTTAGGCTAGATTTTTCCATTGACATTGCTTTTTTATCTGCTAATATTATCTGTACTACATTTTATCTGAGCTTACCTCGGTAAGGTCTGGTTTAGTGTTAGTGTCGAAATTTATCGGCCTAAATAAATAGCCGGTAACCTTTATTAAGTTCTCATTGATTTCTAATTTTTAAAATTAAATTTTGATGAGTTAATTATTAGTTGGATGGGCAAAGAGAGCGTTCTCGCGCACTCTGTCTAGACAATTAAAAATAAAAATATGGCAGAGATTTTCAATCGAACGAAGCCACACGTTAACGTCGGTACTATCGGCCACGTTGATCACGGCAAAACTACTCTTACCGCGGCAATCCTAAACGTATTGCACCGCGCTGGTAAGACTGTAAAATTACGAGGGGTAGACGATATTGACTGTGCTCCTGAGGAGAAGGCCCGTGGTATTACCATTGCTCTTTCTCACAATGAGTATGAGTCTGACAAGAGACACTATGCACACATAGACTGTCCTGGTCACGCTGACTTTATTAAGAACATGA
>CAZOJH010000033.1:0-6526 GCA_964580125.1 uncultured Candidatus Saccharibacteria bacterium
TAATTCGCGAGGCTCATAACCTTGAGATGTACGTGCGAATCGTACCCCCGCAACACTTATTTGTTTTTCTCGGTAAAAATGCTATATTGAGCAGGTTCTTTTGCCGAATAATATAAATGCCGATGTAGTTGTTGGTGTTGAATATAGGGCGAAGTAAATATGCCGATGTAGTTCAATGGTAGAACGGGGGACTCATAAGCCTCAAAAAATGGTTCAATTCCATTCATCGGCACAAATTAAAAACACCAAAACGGTGTTTTTAAATGCGCGGGCGATGGGTGCTGACCCCACGGCCTCTCCCGTGACAGGGGAGTGCTCTACCGTTTAGCTACGCCCGCATTTCGTAACCTCCATAGGACCATACTATTATACATAAAATTGTTCTTTGGGCAATCTTAATACTACATTAAATTTATATTTATGTTATAATATCTTGAGTTATTAATAATTTATTTATAAAAACATGAGCACTCAAAAATTAATTTGGGATGAGAAATATAGTGTTGGCGTGGCGGAGATTGATAACCAACATAAACGGATGTTTGCAGTAATAAATGAATTATTAGACGCTATAAATACTAATACCACGCAGGAACAACTTGGCAATGTTATTGATGAACTTATCAAATATAAAATATTTCATTTTGCCACTGAGGAGAAGTATTTTAAACTATTTAATTACGAAGGGACTGATGAGCACATACTCAAACACAAAGAGTTCAATGATAAGCTGATGGTTCTTAAAGATAAATATCCTATCTATAGTGTTGAATTTGCTTTTGAACTGGTAGATTTTCTTGAAGATTGGCTTATTGGCCACCTCATGGATGTTGATCAGAAGTATAAAAAGTGTTTTAGCGAACACGGTTTAAAATAAACTGATAATAATAAATTATGTATTCATTATTTAAAGCATCATTAAGGAAATCCTTTTCAGTCCTTTTGGGGGTCCAATTGTTATTAATTTTAACATTAGGGATTTTAATTTTTGTTTTATATATAAATCAGGCTAATTTAGCAAAAAGTCGGGATAGTCAGTATACTTCATATCAGTTGGCTGATGAGTTACGCCAAGGCTCAGATGACCTTACTCGTATGGTTAGAACTTATGTGGCCACCGGTAATCCAGAGTTTGAAAGGGAATACTGGGCTGTTTTGGATATCAGGAATGGTAAAATTCCTCGTCCAGATGATTATGATAATATTTATTGGGATTTTGTTTCCGCCACTGGTCAAAAACCACGGGCCGATGGAATCGCCGTTTCTCTGGGTGATTTGATGGTTAAAGAGGGTTTTACTGAAGAGGAATTAAATAAACTATCTTTGGCTCAGAAAAACTCTGATGGTTTGGTAAAAGCAGAGACGGTGGCTATGAATGCCATGAAGGGGTTATTTGAAGATAGTCAGGGTAATTTTACTGTAAAAAAAGTACCCGATCAAAAAATGGCCAGTGATTTGGTAAATAATGAAGCCTATCATAAAACAAAGGCGGAGATCATGAAGCCAATTGATGACTTTTATCTAATGTTTGAGGAACGGACATCTGCGGCCGTTAGTAAGTATTTAATGATCGCCAACACTGTATTTGAGATACTAATTGGGATAGCAATTTTTGTATTTTTATTGTCAGTCTACTCCTTCTTCGTTATCCGTCGACAAATCTTGGAAAAAGAAAAAGCTGAAAATAAAATGGTTGAATTATCAAAAGATCTAGAAAAGCAAGTTAAGCAAAGAACGGAGGGTTTGGAGCAATCAGAGACGGATCTTAAAAAAACGCTAGAGCAATCAGAAAAGCTGAATAAATTAATGGTGGGGCGGGAATTAGAGATGATTAATCTTAAAAAAGAGATGGCTCTGCTTAAAAAATAAGATAATGAATATTAGGACCAAAATAAATCTAACTCTTATTGTTACAACCCTTATCTCCTTTACAGTTTTAGGTTATTTGATTGAACACTATTCTGTTGTAGAGACAAAAAGGGTCATTTATTCGTATTTATATTCAAACGGTAGAGCCAGAGCAGAACATATCAACACTTTTATTAATGAGCAGAAAATTACCGCCAAGGTATTAGCGGCGGGCTCAGTTTACCGGGATCTCTTAAAAGAACCAGAAAATAGTATTGCTTACAAAGATATCAAGAAAAAGATTGATGAGCGTTTAGTAAGGACCATGGAAACAGATCAGAATATTTTTGAGGCATTTATTCTTAATAGAGTTGGTAAGATAGTGGCTTCGTCTGATAAAACATCTGAGGGGTTGGACAAATCACAAGATGCCTATTTTCTTAAAGCGCAAGAGGGTGTTTATTTTAAAGACATATATCTTTCGCCGACTATCGGTAAGATTAGTTATACAATTTCTTCTCCCGTCAGGGATAGTGATGGGTCTTTCCTAGGTGTTTCCGTTTTAAGATTTATTCCTAATGTGTTACAGTCTATTGTCATAAATGAAGGTGGCATAGGAAACACGGAAGAAAATTTTTTGATAAATGGTGATAAGTATTTAATAACGTCGACCAGGTTTTTTGATGAGGCGAATATTTTGAAAACAAAAATTGATACAAAAAATGCCAGTGATTGTTTTGAGAAGTCTGAAACAGACTACATAACAAAATATGGTTATAGCGGGCTAAAAAACCTGTTTACTCACGCCGATGCCGTTGAAGCAAAAGACTATAGAAATATAGATGTTATCGCCACTCACACGTATATTCCAGGTTTAAATTGGTGCCTTATCACCAAGGTTGATAAGGAGGAGGCCTTAAGGAGTCAATACTTATTGCTATTTAAACTTTGGGCCTACATTATAATTTGTCTCATTGTTTTTATTATCATTATCTCTTGGTCTATAGGTAAGATATTAAAATCTATTTTAGGTTTTATTGAAGCTACTAGAATATATAATGACGGCAAACTTGATTATAGAATTGAAATAAAAAGTAAAGACGAGGTGGGAGAGTTAGGAAAGTCATTTAATAATATGGCGGAGGCAGTAGCTCAGTCTAGAGTAGAGATAGAAACAAAGGTCTTAGAGCAGACAAAAGAAATAAAAAGCAAGGCCCAAGACCTGGCCGAGCAAAAGGACGCTGTTCTGAATATTCTAGAAGATGTGGAAGGAGAAAAAAACAAAGCTGAAGAATTATCACGAATTGTGGATGACGCTCGTGAGCCGATCATTAGCAAGACTTTAGATGGGATTATTATGACCTGGAATCACGGCGCGGAGGAAACATATGGATATTTAGGAAAAGAAATAATCGGAAAATCTATTATGACGATAGTTCCAGAAGACAAACAAAAGGAAATTCTGGACATTATGAAATCAGTGGCCGAGGGAAAGCGTATAGAACACTATCAAACTGTCCGAAGAAGAAAGGACGGAACCTTAGTTGATGTTTCTTTGTCCATCGCGCCTGTTAAGGATTCTTCTGATAAAATTGTAGCCATCTCTGTTATTTCTATGGACATTAGCAAGGAAAAGGCAGTGGATAAAGCGAAGACGGAATTCGTTTCTCTGGCCTCTCATCAGCTTCGAACCCCGCTATCTTCCATCAACTGGTTTACGGAAATGTTATTAAATGGCGATGCCGGTAATATCAATGCGGACCAGAAGAGATTTTTACTTGAAATTTATACTGGAAGTCAGCGGATGGTTAAATTAGTAAATTCTCTTTTAAATGTCTCTCGTCTAGATTTGGGGACGATTGAAATTGATCCGAAATTAATTGACGTACCTAAGGTGATAAAGAGCTTATTGGCTGAATTAGAATCACAAATAATTGAACGCAAACAAGTAGTTCAAGAAATTTATGAAGATAATTTGCCACTCTTTTTGGCCGATGAAACCTTGTTAAGGATGGTTCTGCAAAACCTGTTATCCAATGCCGTAAAATACGGAGGGACAGGGAGTACAATAACCGCAGAAGTCAAGTTAGCTCAGGCTAACAGTGATTTGGGCGGAGAAAATATTAAGGATAATTCTTTTGTAATAAGGATTTCTGATACCGGTATAGGTATTCCCAAAAGTCAGAAGAGTAAAATCTTTGATAAGCTCTTTAGAGCGGATAACGCTAAAGAGTTAGAGACAGAAGGCACCGGTTTAGGACTTTATATCATAAAATCTATCGTTGAACAGGTGGGCGGGCAGACGTGGTTTGAATCAGAAGAAAATAAAGTGACCACTTTTTATGTTTCGTTCCCGGTTACCGGCATGAAGAGAAAAAAGGGACTAAAACAATTAGATTAACTGGTGATGGGCAAATTTATTAGCAATAGGATATAATATAATCATATGAATAAAAAAGTGATTTTAGTGATAGAAGATGAAAAGCCCTTACTTCAAGCGATTGATATTAAGCTAAAATTAAGTGGCTTTGAAGTGGTGACCGCCCGGACGTCTGAACAGGCAAAAGGTTATATTGAAGATATGGCGTACATTGACGCTATCTGGCTAGACCATTATTTAATGGGAAAAGAGGACGGCCTAGACTTTGTGGCCTGGTGCAAGGCAGAAGGTAACACCAAGTGCAAAAAAGTACCTATTTTTGTAGTTTCCAATACTGCTACCCCTGATAAAGTAGCCACATATATGAGTCTGGGAATACGTGATTATTATGTAAAGGCAAACTATCGCCTAGATGAAATTATCAAGGACATTTCAGAAAAAGTACTAAAATAATGAAAAAGATACTTATAGTAGAAGATGAGGAATCTCTGAGAGGTGCTCTCCACGCCAAATTAGGAGCAGAGGGTTTTGAGGTTATTGAGGCCAAGGATGGGGAAAGTGGTTTAAATATTGCTTTAGCCGAACACCCAGATTTAATATTGTTAGATATTGTTATGCCAAAGATGGATGGCTTTTCTATGTTGGAAAAGATGCGTTTGGACCCTTGGGGGATGAAAGCCACCGTGATAATCCTTACTAATCTTAATGACCAAGCCTATATTTTGAAGTCATTTCGTGATGAGGTATTTGATTTTGTCGTGAAAACGGATGTTAAAATCGAAAATCTAGTCCAGATGATTAAAACCAGATTAGACAATCTACAATAATTTGTCTTTTGGTGTTATTACTGTTAAAATATAAGCATGTCTGACAATAAAAAAAAGATTTTAATTGCTGAAGACGAAAAGCCGTTAGCCAGAGCAATTTCTTTGAAACTTCAAATTGAGGGGTTTATAACTGAGGTGGTCAACAGTGGAGAAGAGATTGAGAAAAAAATCATGACTGAGGACTATGATCTAATTTTAATGGACCTAATGATGCCTAAGCTTGATGGTTTTTCCGTGATTGAACAAATAAAAGCTTCTGGCCTGAAGGTGCCTATTATTGTTATGTCAAACCTAAGTCAGGATACTGACCGCACTAGAGCTATTAATGCTGGAGTTATTGCCTATTTCGTAAAATCCGACATCAAACTTTTTGAAGTAGTAGCTTTTATTAAAAAGACTTTAAATATATAAAAACATGCTCGAAAAAATTTTTTTGCAAAAAAAGATCTTGACCGAACAGAATTATATTACCAAAGAAGATGCAATAAAGGCGGAAGAATATGAAAAGACTGGTAAAGGCAGTTTTGCTGATTATCTCCTTCAGGAAGAAATAATAAATAAAAGTACTTTAGGTTTGGCTATCGCTGAGCACTATGGTTTGTCGTTTACTGATTTAGATGTTCAGTCTCCGTCAATTAAGGATTTGTCTAGAATTCCTGAAGGTTTTGCAAAGGAATACCGAGTTATTTTTGTTAAGGAAAAAGAAAAAGAAATAACCCTAACCACTGATGTACCTGATAGGGAAAATCTACTTCCTGAGCTTAAAAAGATATTTCCTAAAAATAAAATTATCCTTACTTATTCTTTTGCTGAAAGTATTGATGTGGCCTTGTCATATTATCAAAAAGCCCTTAACACTAGATTCTTTGAGATAATGAAGAAGGAGAATAGGGTAGCACCAGAAATTTTTGAAGAAATTATTAAGGATGCCATTTCTTATCGAGCTTCAGATATTCACTTTGAGCCTCAGGGCGGGGAAGCGGTGGTTCGTTTCCGTATTGATGGCATGTTACGTCTAGCCGGGGCAATATCTATGGAATATTTTGAAAATGTTCTTAACCGGATTAAAATACAGTCAAATTTGCGTACTGATGAACATTTTTTACCTCAGGACGGTGCTATTCGGTTTGTCGCTAAGGATAACTCAGTTGATTTACGTGTCTCTATTGTCCCCACTCTTGATGGGGAAAAGGTGGTGATTAGGATTTTAGCTGAGTATATCAGAGGTTTGACTTTTGTGGACTTGGGTTTTTCCGATCGACATATAGAACTCATAGAGGCAGCCGCCAAAAAACCTTTTGGTATGATCTTGGTATCCGGCCCCACTGGTTCTGGTAAGACCACATCTCTCTATGCCTTGATAAAAAAGCTTAATACTCCTGAGGTAAATATAACGACCATTGAAGATCCAGTAGAGTATAGAATGGCGGGAGCGAATCAAATTCAGGTCAATCCTAAAACAGACCTAACT
>CAZOJH010000034.1:0-6473 GCA_964580125.1 uncultured Candidatus Saccharibacteria bacterium
ATCTGATTAATTTTAATTACAGCTACATCTGTTAACCTGTCTATAAGATTATAATTATATTATCAACAATCTCTACTCTATAATTATTACTTCTAGTCAAAATTAGCTCATTTATTGCTTCAATTGTTGGATAACCATTTTCCCCAGTGAAGGAAGAGGCATCATCTATAGCAATAACATGTTTTTTAACCTTATGTCCAAGTATTATATCCAACTCTCCTGCAATTGGAGTATCAAAGCGACCCTTTGTAGTAACTCCGGCAGAATAATGTGCATCCAGCCAAAATAGACACGGCTCGTCAATATTAGATAAGATACTTATTAAAAGTTCGCCACTATTACCATTTAATATGCTGATATTGATGTCTTTTCTAAATCTTTTAACAGCGCTCCGATATAAATCATTGCTTAATTCAATAGAATAAATTTTTTTAAAATGGTCCCTCATGGCATAAACCATATCACCTAAATATGTCCCCGTTTCAATTAATGTACCAATTAAAAACTTTCTTTGTAAACCAAGAAGAACATCCTGCTTTTTTTTATGGTTAATTCTATATTTAAGGTTATTATAAAAATCAAACCTCCTAGCTGGACCCAAAAGATTTAACCTCAGTAATATTTTCTTTATTATTTCTTTCATAATTAAATAAAACTAAGAATACAATAACCAAATCTTAGCATAACAATACAAAAAATCCTAAAAAGGGGTCTAATTAAAGTCATATCCGAACAACAAGATGTCCTTAGCAAACCTTTTTGCAACCATTAACCTGGTCTTTTCATTATAATATGAATGATAGTCTCTTTTGTCAGATGTATAATTTAATCTACCAAGCACCTGGTCTTTTTCACCAATAGCCGCCAAAACATGAGAAAAATCATTATTTAAGTTTTCAAACTTCCCGATATAATCAGTGACTATTTTACCATTAAAATCAGTGATAAATGTAAACTGAGACCTAAAGTGAGGGTTAGCTTCCTCATCAGGTATCGTACAAACTTCTTCCACAAACTTCTCAAAGGTCATACTATAATTAAACTTCTTTGAATAATCAAAATCCTGAATAATTTCTTTTCCTTTTTTATTTCTAACAGACTCAATAGAAACCTTATTAAGATAACATGAAACAAGCCTGTCCCAAGGATTTCTCACAAAAGCGAACTTATAATAATCTTTATACTTGCTTAACTCATATCTTTTTATATAAGGAAAATCATACATATGAACATCATTAGTATTTATATCTAACAAACTGCAACAAACCTTTTTGATAGAAGTACAAGCAACCTTCGGAATTACAAAAAAAATAGCCCTTTGCTTTTCAAGTAAGATATTATTATGCAAATCAGTCCCAGAATTATTTCTTTTTATTTTATTTTTATATTCACGAAATCGACAAAAACTAGAATCACTGATACTTTTTTTGAGAAGTCTTTTAAGAAATAAAATTGGTTTCATAAACAAATGTTTTTAATTTGCTAGATATTTGCTAAATTAAATAATGTGACTCTAGTTTTACTATTTATCATTTAAATATATTAATATTTTTTATGTAATAATTAAATTATTTATTAAGTCTTACTAGAAATGCTTCACCTTCGTCTTTTGCGCCGTTGGCCATACCGGCTTTTATGAATTCAACTGCGGATTTCTTGTTATTACGAAATATCTCATTCTGGGCAAGGTTAAAATACACTCTTGGATTGAAGGGGCTAATCTGGTGTGCTTCATCAAAATATTTACGGGCTTGATCAAGTAAAACAGGATCATGTGCCGGATCAACAATAAAAGCCAGGTGCAGGAGCATTCCGGCTTCATAATTGGCATAAAAATGTCCGGGGTTATTATTGATATCCTTGTCTAAAAGCAAGACAGTTGAGGAAATAACGCTTAAAATTATTTTACTCTGTTCTTCATCCTTTGAAACTTTTCTTAATTCGTCGGCCGCATTTAACACCTGGTTGGCATAACGAGTGTCATCATTAATACCGCCCATCACAGAAATATCCGGTAAATGCTTAATGAGTTTTACTCTGTCAGTAAAAGAAGACCTCCTCAAGTCTTGCCATTTCCAGGACTCCTTAGTGGGTAGAATTACAAAAACAATGAAACAAACAGCAAACACACTGATTATCCCCCAACAAATTACTTGCCTCTTAAACAAATCATCGGTACCAATAGTCAATTCCTTTTTTGATGCTTCTTTTGCCAGATAGCCCATAGCTAAACCGATACAGAGAAAATACACCAAGAAAGAGACGGGCGTATCAAAAATAAATAAATTTTGAATAAAATACCCCATAATAATTCCCGAAAAGATAACGAGCCATTTGTCTCCACTTTCACCTTTTATCGCAGACTTTATGAAGACAAAACAGGTAACGGCTAACAATAGAAAATACGACAACAAACCAATGATCCCAGATGACACAGCTATATCATAGACAATATTATGCGGATTTGTGACTCCCTGTTCATCTTTGTACTCATCCTGGAGAATAATTGGATCAAAGTGTTGTTGATATACGGTTTGATAATTTTCAAAACCCCAACCCAAGAGGGGTCTTTCTGAAAAAGCCTTCTCAGCAATACTCCAAAAGACAAAACGAGTGGCTGTTTTACTTTCCACAAATTTCTTTTGGACGACTGATTGTGGACTCAGCAACTGAACATAGCCAAACGCCAAGCCAATAATACTCAAAACAAAGAGACTAATTCCGATTAAGCTGATGACTTTCTTTTTTGAGATGGCGAACCAAAGGAGAAGAGAAGCTAGAACCATTATGACAACCCCCAATAAAGCCCCTTGGGCATTACCTATTAAAAGAAGCGGTGAATCAATAACGGCAGATAAAGAGACCCTGCCCTGCCAAATACCACCATTAAAAAACGTAGGGCAAGCCATAATCATTAAAACACCCAACAACAAACTAGATCTTACCTTCCAGCCTTTGGCCGTAAGCACCAAATAACAACCAAAACCAATAGCAAATAACAGGAAGGCACCACAAAATGAAGAGTTCCCAATGGTTGATCCTCCGATATCTGAAAGAGCCAGGAACTGCCATTTTACTCCAAATAAGGGTATGTACGAGACAAGTGCAACCACAACACCTGAGGCGAAGGCTGACGTAATGAGATACCTTGTAAAAGTATCGTCCCGTCTGACAAACTCAGAAATCAGACAAGCTAATAGGCCCAGAATTATCAAAAGAACAATACTTACCGAGGAAAAAAATGTGCCAAAAAATGAAGTCCCCGGATTAATACCAAAATAACCAGAGAGTGACATTACCAATAAAAATATGGCTAGAAAATAATGCAGGACGGTTATTTTAATCCCCTCTTCCCTGTTTTTTATCAGACCCCAGACGAAAAAAGAAGCAGAAAGTAACGTCCCCGCCATAATTAACAAGGCTTTAGGAGTGGTAAACAAATACCAATGATTAGAAGAAATATAAAGTGGAGTCAAAAAAACAGTTACATATATTATCCACTTACTACATATAAATTGCCAAATGTTGTTTGTATTCTGTTTCTTTAACATATTAAAATGTCTTGTCTGTATCTACAATAGTGATTATAGCATTTATATAGATAACACAAAACCGCCCTTCGCGGTTAAGCGAGGGCGGTTTTGGAATACTTTATAAGGCGTATTGACCAGTTATGAGGTTACCTAGTCAGCTACAATTACTGTAGGAGACTTGTATGATCCATTTACACCCATATTAAAGTTGTAAACTGAATCACCAGTAGCGGTATCACCATTACCCCACTCTAAGCCATAAAGAACGGCTTGAAGTTCGGCGTCTGGATCAAGATCGCTTGATACAGAAAGAACAAAGTCTACTGTATCACCCTCGGCGACCATATAAGTATAAGTACCTGAAGTTACATCAGAAGCATCAACAGCTTGTAGGCTTCCTAAAGCAACGTTAGTGACAGTTGCACCGGTACCAGTCTTGATAACAAGAACTCGGTTATCACCAGCGGCTGTACTATTTGTGCTGCTTGACTCAGCTATACCCTTATCAAGGTAGACATCCATACCCATAGCCTCGACAGAGAATCTAATCTTGAAGTCACCACGAGCAGTGTTTGCAGCGTTGGCGTCAGTATCAAAGACGACAGCGTCAGCAGCGACAGTGGCCTTAGCAGTAACAATCATACCGGTAGCATAGAAGGACATAGTCTTACCAGTAACAGAACCAGCTCGGTCAGCGTCGAGAACATCATCACCGTTCACATCCTGAACGGATGAGCTTGCAAGCGCAAAGTTTGTGCTTGTAAGAGAGGCCAAGATGGAATCACCGTCAACGAAGACAGTTCCTTCAGTGTCATTGATATCAGCGACAAGCTTGACTACTGCAGTATCACCCGCAGTAACAACAAACTCGTCTGCCATACCTGTAAAGGTAATATGACCAGTAGCACCATCAGCAATTGAAGTAGGTGAAAGAGAAGCAACTTCTGTTCCATCTACCAAAAGCCTATATTCATTAACAATTACGTTGGCATTAGCACCAGTTGGGGTAATGTCAAAGTCTAACTCATCAACAGTGAGGTCAGAACCAGTAGCCTTTAAGTTAACGGCCAAAAGTAAGACATCATTGGTGTTAGAAACATCATTAACCTCAATAACCTTATCGGTCAATGGGCTAGCAGTGTTCTTGGAAATCTTAGCTTCTATACTTCCTGAAGTTGAAAGATCAACGAAATCAGCTAATCTAGCAGTTACTAAATCAGTGTTTGTTGATGTAACGCCATCACCATCGACAAATCTAGAGCTCAGGACATCAACTGAAAAGACTTCAAGGTCAATATCTCCAGAGTCAAGACTTGATACAGCAGTAAGAGCAACGTAGAATTTAGCCTTTGCACCAGCCTTTACAACAGCATCGGTAAGTGAAATTGATTTGGTGTAAATTTTGGTATTCTCGCTAAAATCAGCAGCATCAGCTGAGCCAACCTTGGTTGAACCCATGTAGATATCTACTGAATCTACGTAATCAGTAACTCTCTTTGAACTACCAGCATATGTCTGCTTAAGTTCAACTTTCATTGAAGTAATTTCAACGTCTGATCCGTCATCAGCTTCGACTTCAAGTCCGAGGACTTTAACACTCTCATCTCCAGCCATGACTTCCTCACCTGAGTAAGTTGACAAAGAGCTGACAGTAATATCTCCGGCATTACCAGTCAAAGCGGTTGGAGCAGCAGCGGCAGCTTGGCAGTTGTTAGCTAACAACATTCCGTTTGGACATAAAGCACCAGTAGCTGGAGGAACTACAACAGCGGCACCAGCATTCAATTTAGCTAAGGTGATAGGACCAACATAACCGGCGGCTGGAGTGATACCATTGGCAGTCTGGTAAGCAATCACAGCGGCTTTGGTAATATTACCAAAGTAACCAGTAGCTGGGGTGACGCCTAACAATGTTTGTAGGGCAGTAACATCAGCACCAGTAGAACCGATAGTCAAACTTCTAGTAAAAGTGTAGGAACCAGTAGCAGCAGCTGTACAACCAGCAGCAGCCTTAGCGGCGGCTACCTTGTCAGGAGCAATAGCTCCTGCGGTGATTAGGGCTTCTACAACTGCGCACATATTTGTAGCTTGTGCAGAAGCGGTAGTAGCACCTACTCCGACTAATACTGTAGCGACAAGTGCCAACATGACACCGACGCTCAATAATTTTTTAGACATGATTTATAATTTTTTAATTATCTCGCTTTTCATAAGAAAAGTGAGTCAACAATTTCTTCTACTTAACTAATAAAATTTAATAATGTTAGAAGAAATTATTTTTATAAACTACATTCTTTAATTTTCTTTATTAAAGAATGGTCGGCATAGTTTCGACTAAAAACCAGCCGAGCCAGATGAGCCAATCTTGCGACTAACTCAAAATATATTTTTATCTTCACGAAAGGTAGCAAACATATTTGACCTGCTTACTCTCTTTCGCTTTCCGGTAACCATTTTAAAATATTAAACAAATGATCACCCTAATTTCAAACTAAATTCTGTGCTCGCTTTTTTATGAGCACTGAACACTTAAAACAATGGTATTATTTTAAGTGTTCAGTGCTCTAGAAAGTACAGAATAGTAGTGATAAGAATGGAATGGTTTGTCTATCATGACAGCACATAGGGAAAAGAAAATCAGTATTTTTATAGACTCTATTTAATTATCAAAGGTCATTCCTAGAGGTATGAGATAGTATACCACAAAAACGTGTAAACACTATCCACCCCAGTATTATATATTTTACTTAATAAATAAGCAAAATAGGGGCTGTGGATAACTCAAAATAAAGCCGTAATCCACAGGTAAAAGGATAGCATAATATGAGGGTAAAAGCAACCAAAGTACTTTCAGTAGAAAGTTCATGCTTTTCCCCACCTTAGTCAAGGCGGGGTGGTGAGTCTGCGAACCGGGGCGGTTGTGTTTAGGCTCTAGTTCAG